>CAZGUO010000078.1:0-4189 GCA_964529185.1 uncultured Thermoplasmatales archaeon | reverse complement strand
TCTTCAACTCCTTTTCATGATTTTTAAGAATCTTTCTTATTTCATCGAGAGATTTTCTGCTTGTCATATTCGGATCTCGTTTTGCAATTCTTTTCAGCTTTTTAAAACGTTTTCTCATATACTCGGCAAGAATCAAAATGCTTCGATGTATATCAAAAAATCGAGTTATTTACATGACCTGAAGAACGAGGATTTCTTGACTATCTCAATATAAAGAAAAGATAGGAAGAGAGATTATCTATGGTCTGCTACTGAAACGAAGAGAATATCTTTAGAAGTCTTTCCAGAAGTGGGAAGTGATCGATGAGCCACTGGAAGAACCAGAAGCTGTAGAATGATTTGGATTTTCTGGTGACGGTTACAGTGAGAGGATCTGACCAGCCACTTTCGGCACCGTAGATATCTTTGGCTTTGACTTTGACCTTGTAGATACCTTTCTCGCTCCATGAATGATTAGCTTGCACTTCCTCTCCTGATTTATAAGGACCGAGCCAACCACTTGTGTTGCCATCGCCCCAATCAAAGAAGTAGTAGACATCATCACCATCTGGATCAGTTGTACTGGCAGTAAAATTGTAAACTTCACCTACTATTCCATTTTGTGGACCTCTTGGTTTGTCAGGAGTAAGTGGAGGATTATCACTGGGATTCTCTTCAAAGCAATAAACCTTACCATCCATCGACCCTATATAGAGTTTTCCATCGGCGATAGCTGGAGATGAGAATATACCTATGCCGATGGTGTAACTCCAGATCAATTCACCGATGTTTGCATCTAAGCAATAGATCTTACCATCACCTGAACCCACATAGACTTTTCCGTTGGAGATGGCTGGAGAGGAATACACAGAATCATTGGTGGTGTAATTCCAGATTAGTTCACCGGTGTCTGCATCTAGGCAGTAGATTTTATTATCACATGAACCTACGTAGACTTTTCCGTTGGAGATGGCTGGAGAAGAGCTCACACCATCACCAGTTGTGTAAGTCCAGATCAGTTGGCCTGTGTCTGCGTCTAGACAATAGATTTTATTATCTTGCGAGCCTATGTAAACTTTTCCGTTGGAGATGGCTGGAGAGGACCACACGTTATTACCAGTGGTATAGCTCCATATCAGTTCACCGGTGTTTGCATCTAAACAGTAGATTTTATCATCCAACGAGCCTATGTAAACTTTTCCGTTGGAGATGGCTGGAGAGGACCACACAGGATTACCAGTGGTGTAAGTCCAGATTAGTTCACCGGTGTTTGCATCTAGGCAGTAGATTTTAAAATTCAGGGAGCCTACGTAAACTCTTCCGTTGGATATGGCTGGAGAGGAGATTACACTGCCACTAGGGGTGGTGTAGCTCCAGATTATCTGACCGGTGTCTGCGTCTAGACAGTAGATTCTACTATCATGCGAGCCTTCACCTTGCGAGCCTACGTAGACTTTTCCATTGACGATAGCTGGGGAAGACCACACCTCATCGCTAATTGTACAGATCCATTTCACACGGTAGATGCTGGGAGCTGATGATGTGGAAAAACCGGTGTGGCAGAGATCATGGTGAAACATTGGCCACCAGTCAACGGGGAAGTCAGAATTATCATTACTTTGGTTGCTCATTTCGATGGATTCGGCTTGGGCTTCTATGCCACCATGATAACTGGCTGGCAGAACAGTTGCTGCGAAAAGGCAGGTCAAAACACATACAACCAATACCTTCCGCATAACATCGTTCCTCCCTTTATGTTTTCTAATATCCTAAAATTTAATAAAATTTTTTAAAATTTTGGTCTAGAGATCTCACGATGCCCGGACACAGAATTTTTATAAACGACAAAATAAATAGTATCTTCAGTATACTCTTAGCATTGGAGGTACGCTGCTTGCAGAGGAAGCATATTTCGATACGCATGATTGCCCTGATGATTATAAGCGTTGCTATAATGGGTGGAGCTGGTGAAACAACATCGCTTTGTTCTCAAAATGAGCGGGTGAAGGTTTATTCTCTTTCCTTATCTCTTTCGAAACCAAATTTTGAGGGGAAACAATCTTATGTAACCATAGATTTAAGAGAATCTTCATCCAAGTTGATGAAAGCAGGAAAACCGATACTGCCGGTTATAACCAGAACCCTTACATTTCCATTAGGAACAAAACTGTTGGATGTTGATGTCAGTGTCGAAACAGAAAAATACATAGTAGATAAGAAGATTGAACCTGCACCAAAGCCTATTGTGTTGGATGGAAACATCCGTTATGAAGAGGTAGAGGAAGATCAAGATGTTTATGAGAGTGCAGACTTGTATCCTCCATATCAGTACACCATTAAAACCGGAGCAGGTTTAAAAAATGGTGAACATGTACTCTATCTAAACATCAGATGCTATACACAATATTCACCGGCAAACAATTTACTATATGTACCGTATAAGATAGACATAAAGGTTACCTATCAATTGCCCAAAAGAGCGTTACTCGACTCGAACCAGTGCGATTTGCTCGTAATCACCGATGAAGAGTTTGTACCTTACCTTCAACCATTGGTTGATCACAAAAACAGCATGGGGATAAAAACCAAGATTGTAACAACACAGTACATCTACTCACACTACAATGGTAGAGACAAACCAGAAGACATCAAACTCTTCATAAAGGATGCACTGGAACAATGGGGCGTAAAGTATGTCCTGCTGGCAGGAGGAAGAAAGGGCCAAACCTCCGATTGGTACATACCCGAAAGAGAAAGCAACAATAACGTGGATGCAGAAAGTTATGCGAGCGATCTATATTATGCGGATATCTATAGATGTGATGGTTCTGGTAATGTGTTTTTTGATGATTGGGATTCAAATAACAATGGTGTTTTTGCAGAGTGGTCATACAATGAGTCGAGAAGAGATATCATCGATTATTACCCCGATGTCTATGTGGGCCGGTTACCTTTCAGGAATAAGGAAGAGGTAAAAATCGTTGTCAACAAGATAATAAACTATGAAAGAAGAGATGGTGATTTGTCTTGGTTTAAAAGGATGATCATCATAGGAGGAGACACCTTTCCCACTAACTCTTCTTATTATGAGGGGGAAATCGTTACCAATCTCTCTGCAACCTATTTGAGACAAGCAGGATATAGCGTTGAAAAATTATGGACTTCCTTAGGAACTTTTAAAGGACCCGGCGATATTATCGGAGGTTTTGAAAAGGGGGCTGGTTTTGTTCACATGGATGGACATGGTAATCCTTTCTTCTGGGGTACTCATCCTCCCCATGAAGAAAAATGGGTTGTTGGCCTTCGGAACTATCATATGTTTTTGCTCGGAAATCGCGAAAAACTTCCGGTGGTGGTAGTGGGTGGATGCCATAACAATCAGTTTGATGTAACCCTTAGGAACTTCGTGGAAGGAATTTCACAATTAGGGCTGCGATATTTCCATATTCCGATAGGAAACGATTCATTTGTTGGACCTTTTTGGAGTATGGAATGGGTTCCAAGGTGTTGGAGTTGGCGCATGATTACTATCCCGTGGGGTGGATCCATAGCTGTTGTCGGAGATACGGGTCTTGGATACAATTATCCCAGTGAATATGTATTGAATGGCCTGGAGGGGTGGCTTGCACCCAGATTTTTTTACCATGTTGGCACAGACCATCTATCACATCTTGGAGAAGTTCATGGCGAAGCTATAAATGACTATATAAACAATTTTGACGTCAATTCAGATCCGCTCGATAGAAAAACCATTGAAGAATGGATGCTGATGGGCGATCCAAGTTTAAGGATTTCTATCAATTCTTACTCCGGTTAGTTGGGAGAGGTGCCGACAATTTCTCACCTCCACGAATTGCACATCTATCTGCGATCCGGCTCTTTGTGGGCTATAAAGAGTGAAAATATTATCTTCCGTATCCTCGACCTCCTCTTTTGATTTTTTATAACGTCTTGTGGATGTATGTTCTCTTCTCATCAAGTATGTGAACGACTCGAAATCCCATCTCAGTGAGCTTCCTGCTTATCTGCCATCTGTGGCACTTCCACGGAAATTTTTCTTTGCAGATTATAGCGATTTTCTTACTTTTTGCCATATCTACAAGCATCTGCAAACCTCTCCTGAAATCATCGCTCTCCATATATTTTTGATATCCGCCTTCGCGAAAACCTCCAAGCAAATCTCCAAGATAGAAATACTCGAAGCCATTTT
>CAZGUO010000077.1:0-4408 GCA_964529185.1 uncultured Thermoplasmatales archaeon | reverse complement strand
CAGGTAAACGTTATATAGATTTCTTCTATATCCGATTGAGGATGAGCGGGAATCTCAACAAAGTGCTAACTCCAATAATATTGCTTCTACTTCCAATAGTTGTACTTCTATCTGGAGTTGCTGTTAACGTAAAGAATGTCTGGTTTTATGTGATATCTATAACTTGGTTTGGATTGGGTCTGATGATACTCACATCTATAGAGGAATTATGAGTGTATTTGATCTTCTTAATCCAAGAATAAGAGATTTTCTGAAGGAGAAGGGGATAGAATGTCCAACTCCTATTCAAGAAAAAGCTATACCCGTCATACTATCTGGAAAAAATACTCTCGTGATAGCTCCTACCGGTTTGGGCAAAACCGAGGCAGCTCTACTTCCAATATTTCATAGATTTCTGGAAATAAATCCTGAAGAAGGGGTATCTATACTTTACATAACTCCTCTCAGAGCCTTAAATAGAGATATGCTGAGAAGAACCTTTGACATGGGCAAATACCTGGGTATAGAGATAGCGGTGAGGCATGGCGATACATCTCAAGCAGAGAGATACAGACAATCAAAAAGATCTCCAGACATGCTAATAACAACTCCTGAAACCTTTCAGATACTTTTCATGGGAAAGAGGTTGAGAGGATATCTATCGAATGTGAGATGGGTTATAGTTGATGAGATTCATGAGCTAGCAGATGAAGAGAGAGGTGCACAATTGGCTGTTGCTCTAGAAAGGCTGGAAGAGATCTGCAAAGAGAGTTTTCAAAGGATAGGTCTGTCAGCTACGGTTGGCTCGCCAAAAGAGGTTGCTAGATTTCTTGGAGGCGTTGATGGAGGGAGATTCAGAGATGTTGAGATTGTTAATATAGATGCATCCAAAAACATGGAGATAGAGGTTGAACTCATAGAGAAAAGAGATAAGGATAGTTTGGCAGAGGCATCGGTTGAGATCTGCAAGAGACTGATAGAAAATCACAAGGCAACTTTGCTCTTTGTTAATACCAGAGATACAGCTGAGATTCTGGGATCGAGATTTCACTCTCTTTACAAAGATTTTCCGATAGAGGTTCATCATGGCTCTCTTTCAAAGCTTTCAAGAATAGAAGCTGAGGAAGGGTTTAAGTCTGGAAGGATAAAGGCTTTGATATGTACATCCTCGCTTGAATTAGGGATAGATGTCGGGCATGCGGATTTTGTTATACAGTACTCTTCCCCTAGACAGGTAACGAGATTGATACAGAGAGTGGGGAGAAGTGGCCATAGAATGGGAGAAACTTCTAAGGGAAAAATAATATCTTTGAATGTCGAGGATTTTGCTGAGAGTATAGTCATAGCAAGGAAGGCTTTAAACAGGGAACTTGAAGAGATAGAAATCAGAAAGAATCCCCTTACTGTTCTTGCAAATCAAGTGATATCCATTGCCCTAGAGTATAAAAGGATAGAGATAGACAGATTGTTCAACATCCTGAAGAGATCTTATCCTTTTTCGAGTCTTGATAGAAAGGTTTTCCTTGATGTTATCAAGCAACTTGAGGGCGAGAGAAGGATATCTTTGGAGGATAATATCATAAAGTCTAGAAAAAAGTCCAGGCTTTATTTCATTGACAACATCTCCATGATACCCGATGAGAAGAGTTACTCTGTAATTGACATCACGAGTAGAAAGAGGATAGGGATTCTGGATGAGAGTTTTGTTATCAGTAATATATTCGAAGGAGAGAGCTTTATTCTTCAAGGTAGACCATGGAAGGTAGTTGGAATTAGTGAGAACGAGGTTGTAGTAACTCCAGTCAAAGAGATAGGCAAAATACCCTCATGGATAGGCGAAGACATACCTGTGCCCTTTGAAGTGGCTCAGGAAGTTGGAAGATTAAGGAGAGAATTGAGAAAAGGAATCTCCAAAGAGTATCCGTGCAAGGAAGAGCATATCAGTGAACTTAAGAAATTCTTGGACAAAGTTGGGAATCTAGAGATACCAGATGATAGGACAATCACCATTGAAACGAATCGTAACATAGCTGTGATAAATGCATGCTTTGGGACAAAGGTTAATGAGACCATAGGTAGAGTTTTATCATCCTTGCTAGCTCAAAGACTTGGAGAGAGCGTGAAGATGGGAAGTGATCCGTACAGGATAATATTAGAATTTGTAAGGGAAGCAAAAGCAAAAATAATCGAAGAAACCCTCAGAAGTATAGATCCAGATTCTCTTGAGGATATCTTAAAGATCGTTCTGAAGAATACTACATTTATAAGATGGTATCTACTGCATGTAGCGAGGAAGTTTGGCGCCATATCTAAGGATTTCAGTGAGCAGGGAGCAAAAAGACTTGTCGATATCTTTGATGGTACCGTGGTGATGGAAGAAACAATTAATAAGGTCATCTGGGACAGAATGGATGTTAAGAGATCAAAAGAAGTGCTGGAGAGAATAAGAAAGGGAGAGATAAGATTGGTTATTCAGAAATTTTCCCCTTTCTCAGAGATATCTCAGGAGATAGCCAGAGGATTGTCCCTTCCGAGATATCCTGAAGGAATGATTCTTTCGATGCTAAGAGAGAGGCTGGAGAGTAGAGAGATTGAGCTTATCTGTCTAAACTGTTTCAACAGATGGAGAACAAGAGTGGGTAGAGTCGAGGATAGACCAAGATGTAGGAGATGCGGTGCTATAAGGATAGGGGTAGTAACAGAAGAAATTCCCGATCTTAAGAGAAGGAAATTGAGTTCTGAAGAAAGGAAGATTATCAGAAGGCTATCTTCCTCAGCCAGTTTGGTTGTGTCTCATGGGAGATTTGCTATATTGACTTTGGCTGGAAGGGGGATAGGCGTGACCACAGCATCTAGGATACTCAGGAATTTCAGATTTCTGGATTTGGTGAGATCGGAAGAAGAAAGAGATAGACTGTTAAAAGAGATATGGAAGGCAGAGGTTCAGTATGCGAGAACAAGAGGATTCTGGGATTAACTTTGAGATCTGTTAATTTCTGAAGATATTACTGGCTCCTATTCTGTTGCTTTTGGTGATAATCTCCTTTCACAGCATAATTTCACATTACAAACTTAACATTTCTGTTAATTTTTTGAAGTATATAAGGCTTTCCCAAAGAGACCTTTCCTCGTTTGTCTCAAATGAGAAATTTTGTCCCTATAGGAGGGAAATTTTTATGAATAATTGTCCCGGTTGCCATTAGTATAACCAAGGAGCTGACATCAATGCTGCTACATAGTAATGCAATATTTTGCATTACAGTGCAAAATTTTTTAAATAATTTTGCAATACACTATCTATGGAGAGGAGATCACTGAAACAGATCCTTGTGGATCAGAAGGAAGAGACAGAGAGAATATTTGATAGAGAGAGGATAATCGAAAGAGAGAGACAAGATCACTTCAAACCATTGTTGAGGGATAAACTCATAAAGGTGATAACTGGTGTTAGGAGATCGGGCAAGTCTATATTTTCCCATCTGTCTCTCAGAGGCGAAAATTATGCATATGTGAATTTTGATGATGAGCGAATTGTAGGTATCGAGGCGAAGGATCTGAATACATTGCTCGAAGTTCTGCATGAGATTTATGGGGATTTTGATTTCATTTTGTTGGATGAGATACAAAATATCGCTGGGTGGGAGTTGTTCGCGAACAGATTGATGCGGCAGGGATACAACTTGGTGATAACGGGGAGCAACTCTTCTCTCCTCAGCCGTGAACTGGCAACCCATCTAACAGGTAGATGTGTAAGTTTTGAGATGTATCCATTCAGTTTTAGAGAATATCTGAAATATTTTGATATAAAAGTAAGAGAAACGCCCACAACTAGGGAGATCGGTATTTTAAACCATCATTTATCAAAATATATAAATATTGGAGGATTTCCAGAAGTTTACAAGGTAAGTAGCAGAACGATCTATCTCAGAGAACTGTATGATATGATAATTTCCAGAGATGTGGTGGGAAGGTATAAGGTGAAGTTTGTCAGGGATTTAAAAGAGATGGCTTTTTATCTGATATCCAACTTCTCATCGCGAATATCATACAACAAGCTCAAAAACATTTTTAGAGTGAAGAGCGTTCACACCATCAAAAATTACATTTCTTATCTGGAAGATACCTACATGCTCTTTCAGTTGTTTCCCTTCTCTTGGAAGGTAAAGTACCAGTTAATGCAGGTAAAGAAGGTATATTCCATAGATACCGGATTAATAGAAGCATTGAGCCCGGGTTCTTCAAAAAATCTTGGAAGAATCATGGAGAATGTGGTGGCAGTGGATATCTTGAGGAGGGAACCAAGAGAGAATGTCTTTTTCTATTTGACTCCACGACATGAGGAGGTAGATTTTGTTATCAGAGAGGGAATGAAAATAAAGCAACTCATTCAGGTTACCTATGCATCTGGAAGAGACGAGATAGAGAAAAG
>CAZGUO010000076.1:0-4418 GCA_964529185.1 uncultured Thermoplasmatales archaeon | reverse complement strand
AGCAAAAATAATCAGATACGAACGTAACACTTACAATAAGAGATGGTTTAACAATTTAATAATATGCGCTGGTGATACTCAGCCACTGAGAAAGTTAGCTCAGTTTATACTTTTACTTCTACCTGGGATAAAATGGGAGGACATAACTGTTAAAGAGGGAGAGTATTTAGGTGATAGAATAGCAGAGAATCTAACTGGTTTTCATGTTAAAAAATTATATGCATCATGTTATTTCTCTTGGGGAGATAGAAAACCATTGACCAAGAGAAACATTAAAAGGGAGATAGAAAATGGAGCAGGTTTTGTCCTTTTCACTGGGCATGGAACCGTTGATAGATGGGGAACATATAAACCCTTCTCTCTGCTCTTCAGACCTTTACTGCAAGGGTATACCAGCAAAGATGTATTAAATTTAAAAAACAAAGACAAACTACCAATTGTAATTATAGATGCTTGTTTATGTGGTGCCTTTGACCAAGGAGATTGCCTGGCATGGGATTTTGTTAGATTAGAGGATGGAGGGGCAGTCGCATCCTTCGCATATGTTACCTATAGTCTGACATATCCTCTCAGAGATTACGTTCTCTACGATTTTGGTGGTTACATAGACATGCAGTTTTTCAAATCCTATATGGAGGGAAAGGATATAGCTGGTGAGCTGCTGGTAGATATTTTAACCATTTATTTAAACAACCATCCTTATCTCTTATCTATGAACTATCATCAGATCGAGGGGTTAGAATTGTTTGGTGATCCAACCTTAAAAATCGGCGGTTATCCAAGCTAAACCCAATTTTACCCACACCTTTCTGATTTATTCTCTAAAGAGAAAAAATGAAAGCTTTAAAGAGGTTGAGAGTATTGATTGCTGAGGGGGGATTTGCTGAATGATACTGTCTGATAGGGATATAAGAGCGATGGTTGAAGATGGTGAGATAGAGATATCTCCATTCTCTGAGGACAATCTAACTCCAAATGGTTATGATTTGAGCATTGGAGAGATATATGTAAGAAGGACAAACGAACATGTGAAGGAAGGGAAAATAAGGATTCCACCTCTGACCTGGTTTGCTGTAAGTACGAAAGAGTTCATTGGATTAAGCGATAAGATTAGCGCTCAACTCTGGATAAGATCGAGTTATGCAAGAAGAGGAATATTTGCCAGCTTTGGTAAGGTTGATGCTGGATTTAGAGGGAATCTAACTATAGGTTGCTTCAATGCAGATAGAGAGGTAGAATTACAGGTAGGAGATAGATTTTGTCAGATAGTATTTGAATTATTGGAGAGTGAAGTAGAGAAAACCTATGATAAAAGATCGGGGCATTATCAGAATCAGAGAGGAATAAGACTTGTTGATTAGATCTCTGATACCTTCCTAGCAAACGTTAGATAACCGGTATGACCAAGCATGTCGAAGCTCGGCCTTGCTCCTCTCTCAAGTACCACTATTTCTCTTTGTAAAGTCTCTATAGTTTTTATCTCAACAAAAGGACATTCTCTCAGCTTTTTTACAGTCTTTTCGACCTGCGAGATCAAGGGAGAATAGGAGCAAAAGTATCCCCCTATCTTTAATGAATTGTAAGCATGCTCGACAACATCCCAAGGATTTGGTATATCTAGGATTATCGCATCAACGTTTTTCTCATCTATTCCTTTGGTTATGTCTTTCTCTTTTATTTCAACATTGTATCCAAGACCCACATTTCTTAGATTCTCTTCAGCGAACCTTTTGAAATCCTTCCTTTTCTCATAAGATATGACCTTACCTTCTCTGCCAACGATTTGCGATAAGATGCATGTCAAGGATCCAGATCCTATACCTCCTTCTACAACTATACTTCCTGGAACGATCGAGCAGTTTATTATTATATGAGCTGAATCTTTTGGCAGTATTATCTGGGCTTTTCTTTTGAGAGATTTCCATCTGTCATAAGATGATGGTTTCAAAATCCATACTTCCTTTTGGTTTAGCTTAATCTTTTTCCCGTACTCTAATCCAACCAAGCTCTTTGGATCTATGATTCCAAATCCCTTGATCTTCCTTTTGTTCCAAGACGTGTTTATCAGGCATCTCTTTCCCTTCTCATCTAGAATAACTACTTCATCACCCTCCGCAACTCTCATATAGCCTCACCATTGTCCCCATGGAGAATATCTCCAAATCTAAAGCGTCTTTCCACTCCTCTGCACAATCACAATAGATGTCCTCAATATGGTTTAAATCCTGATCGAGCGAGAATCTTTTTATGGCATCAAGAATCTTTTTATCGCACCTTCCACAGTTATGTGCGCCTCTCTTCTCCCCTCCACCGGTTATATCACACTTTATCCTCTTTTCTTCTAGGATTTTCTTCCCTTCCTTCAACACCTCGATAACACTCCAGAGCCACGGTGGTCTGTAATCCCCTCTTTCCCAGAGATACTCAACGAGAGTATATCTATGAATAGATACAGGATTGAGGGAGATAGTATCTGTTATATCTGCTACCTTTCTTATGCTTTCGATACAATCGTTTATAGCTTCTCTTTCCGTCAGAAAGGGTGGTTTCAGCAGTATATAGGTCTTGACTGAAGCTTTCGCCTCTTTTGCCACTTTTGCACTTTTTACATAATCAGAAAAACGGAAACCTTTGTTGATGGAGTATTTTAATATTCTGTCGTTAGCTGACTCTAGTCCCAAGCTTACTTCAAGTTTTTTTGGATGAACTATCTTGATCAATTCTTCGAGTTTTTCTGGATCCACAAACTCTGGTCTGCTTTCGATAGAGATGATCTTTACTTCTTTCAGCTTGCTCAGTTGTTTCATTATCTTTCCCTGGGTAGCAAAATCTATCTCTTCTTCATCTAGAAAGCTACCTGATGTGAATATCTTTATCATTTCTTCTCCTTGGTATTTCGAAATTGCAAACTCAATCTGTTTTAAGATATTGGTAGGAGAAACCGCATCCAGAGATTCTCTAAAATACCCACACATACTACACAAGTTCCATCTACAGCCCCTTGTGGTTAGAACGATAACCAAAGCTTTGGCAGGTTTTCCATCTATAGTTTCGTCTTCTTTCCATAATCTAGCGGGGAGGTTTGGATTCTTTTTCTTACATCTAGCCTTGCTCTTTATATGCTTTATAAAATCTCCCAATTCCTCTATCTCCTTCTCCTCCATGCCACCACTAAAAGAATTGCTACCATCAGTGCAACCATCTCAAAGCCAGGCGTTATTCTCCTCTCCTTTGGAGCAGGGAGTCCTTTTATACTTGTTGAGTTTTGTGTTCCTATAAGTTCATCGTCGGAATCTGTATGGAAAGTATATACTGAACTGTCCACAACGGTGTTGTTAACTTTCATATCATAGAAATAGTGAATAACATCAGCCTTTACCAAGATCGTTACATTTTTCCCTCTTTCCCAGCCTTTATACATAGGTGTGGTATTGTACAGATTTCCAGACTTTGTCAGATTTACCTCTTTACCATCTACTAGATAATATAACCTGAATTTCTCTTTGCTCAGCTCCTTCACACTAAACAGTATCAAAGTGGTATGATCTACCTCGGTCCCATTTGCTGGATACTGGAGAGAGATCGCTTCTTTGGAATACCAGAATGTTCCGTTTACGATTCTCTTGTTTCCGTTTTTATCCACAGCTGTTAAGGTTACATTAAACCTACCCAATGAATTGTTTTTATTTTCGAATTCCCATAAATACAGGCTTCCATTTTGGGTATATGGCAAACATATCTTTTCCCCACTTGGAGATTCTATGGTAAGATTTACCTTCTCTATTCCAAAGTTATCCGTTATATATGCTGCTATCTTAACTTCTCCGCCTGGCTCTTGATAGATGGGTAAAATTACCATATCTATCCGTGGAGGAGTTTCATCATAGAATGGCGGATTTACCAGTATTGTGAGTACAACCACCCATGTTAAGAGATAGGAACCATAGAGGGTAAGCCAGTTTTTTCTCGTATAATCTGTTGTGTCCGCGATGCTTATCACAATCTTATACAGGAAAGATATCATAAACAATGCAAACAAGAATACAAGAGGCCATCTTATGCTCTCATTCATTCCTGCCCAGAGAAAACGAGATATTACTCCTATGATCAGACCAAAAACAAATGTGAGGATTGCCACCTTCGTGTTTCTTCTCTCTTTCTTGATAAACTCCTCCTCATTGAACTCGGGGAGCTTAAACTCTATCTCTTCTGATGGTTTCCTTCTTCTTGCCATTGACTCAGGGATTATATTGCGGTTTAAAGGTTTTTCCTAAACACAATCCAAAGTATATAAATAAATGAAGGATGGAGGCGATTATACCTGTGCCACAACGTTTTCTTTTGCTTCCGCATCGAAGAATCTTTCCTTCAGTTTCTCCAGAACACCTGGAAGCGTTGTATACTCCATCTCCTCCAGA
>CAZGUO010000075.1:0-4519 GCA_964529185.1 uncultured Thermoplasmatales archaeon | reverse complement strand
CAAGAGAGTGCTGGGACGCTGAAATTTATTCTGATAGATTTGGCTGGATAGAATGCGTAGGTATAGCAGATAGAACCGCCTATGACCTCGAGAGCCATATTAAACATAGTGGAGCAGATCTCTATGCTCTGAGAAGATTGGATTCGCCTAGAGAGATTGAAGTGGAGAAAGTGGAGGCGAATATGGGAAGGCTTGGACCAATGTTCAGAGAGAAGGCAAAGATTATCAAAGAAAAATTGGAAAGTCTGGATCCATCTAGACTGGATGGAGATGTGGAGATAGAAGTGGAAGGAGAGAAGATCAAGATACCAAGAGATTGTTATCAGATAAAGAAGGTCAAAGAGAAAATATCTGTGGAGAGATTTATCCCTCATGTAATAGAGCCCTCCTATGGCATCGATAGGATATTTTTCCATGTATTGGAGCATAGCTATTTCGAGACTTCAAAGGGAGGAGAAGAGTACAGAGTATTGAAATTACCCTACCTTGTGGCGCCAATCAAAACAGGAGTCTTTCCCTTAGTGACAGATGATAGATTGTGTAGGATAGCTAGAGATATATACGACATGCTAATGAGAAATGGCATAGAGAGCTATTATGACGAATCGGGATCAATAGGCAGAAGGTACGCAAGGATGGATGAGGTGGGTACACCATACTGCATAACCGTCGACTTTGATACTCTTGAAGATGATACAGTTACCATACGTGACAGAGATACAACTGAGCAGATAAGAGTGAAGAGAGGGGAACTGGTGGAGTTTTTCAAAAAGAGAGAACTAGAGTGCATTAAGAGTGCTATCGATTATTGATATTCCCTCGTTTATCTCCTCGGAACTTATTGTCAACGGTGGTCTGAACCTTATTCCGCTGGGACCGCATGGGAGTATAAGAATTCCATTGTCGTAGAGCATCTTCTTTACCTTGTCTCTGATCTCTGGAGAGGGCAGGTCAAATGCACACATCAGTCCCCTTCCTCTCGAGTTTGATATCTTCTCCGGATACTTCTCCTCAAGTTCCCTGAGACCTTTAAGCAGTTCCTCTCCTCTCTTCCTTGCATTGTCAACGAGTTTTTCCTCCTCGATGACCTCAAGGTACTTCTGGCACCTGACCATGTCCACAAGGTTACCTCCAAAGGTCGAATTGATCCTGCTGGATACAGTAAAAACGTTTTCTTTGACCTCATCTACTCTGCCACTCACCATTATACCGCATACCTGCGTCTTCTTCCCAAAGCACACAATATCTGGATTGAAGTCGAAGTGCTGATAAGCCCACATCTTTCCAGTTAAGCCCACGCCCGTCTGCACCTCGTCGATGATGTACATGATGTCGTACTCATCGCATATCTTCCTGAGCTCTCTGAGAAACTCTCCTCTGAAGTGGTTGTCTCCTCCCTCGCCCTGTATTGGCTCGATTATGAGTGCTGCTATATCATCGGGATTCTTCTCTATTGCTTCATGAATCTGCTGTATGGCCAATTTCTCCTTCTCTATCGTCTCCTTCAGGTTCTCCTCGGTGAGGGGGAATCTGAGCTTCGGGTTTATGATCCTGGGCCACTTGAACTTGGGGAAATACATTGTCTTCCTAGGATCAAAAGTGTTGGTCAGCGAGAGTGTGTATCCCGATCTCCCATGGAATGCCTCCTGGAAGTGTATCACCTGCTCCCCTTTCTCACCCTTTCCCTCCGCTATGTTCTTCCTGATCTTCCAATCGAATGCGGTCTTGAGAGCATTTTCTACCGCCAGTGCTCCGCCGTCTATGAAGAAGAGATGCCTGAAATGGTCGGGCATGGCTATTTTTGCAAAAGTCTCCACAAACTCTGCCATCTCTACGGTATAAACATCAGAATTTGTCGGCTTGTTTACAGCTACTTCTGCAAGTTTTTTCATGAACTCTGGCTCCAGAAGTGCAGGGTGGTTACAGCCCAGAGGAGACGATGCAAAGAATGAGAAGAAATCCAGGAACCATCTGTCCCTCCTTGAATCGTATATCTTACATCCTCTGCTCTTTCTCAAGTCCAAAACGAGATCAAAGCCGTCAACAAGCATGTATTTGGATAATATCTGGTGAACATCTTTAGGATCTATCTTTCCCATGATAATCCCCTTCGCCAGTATTCAGTAAAGAAATAAAATAGTATCGATTGGCTTTTGCAGAAAAGAGTTTAAAATCGGTTGGCTTTTCCTACCAGGATCATGAGGATAGCTGTAGTTCTCAAAGATAGATGCCAGCCAAAAAAATGTTCAATGGAGTGTATAAAGTATTGCCCTAGAGTGAGAACCGGAGACGAAACCATAGTGGTTGGAGAGGATGGAAAACCAGTAATCTCCGAGGAATTATGCGTTGGTTGTGGAATCTGTGTGCATAAATGCCCTTTTGATGCGATAAAGATAGTTGGTCTTCCTGAAGAGCTGGAAACAGATTTGGTTCATCAGTATGGAAAGAATGGGTTTAGACTCTTCAGGTTACCTGTCCCAAGAGAGGGGAGCTGTGTAGGCATTTTGGGACCAAATGCAATAGGAAAATCTACAGCCATAAACATACTATCAGGAAACCTCATACCAAATCTGGGAGATATCGAAGATAAACCTTCCTGGGACAAAGTTCTCGAGAAGTTCAGAGGAACAGAGATTTATAATCACCTAAAGAGTGTTGCGGATGGAGAGATCAGATCAGTAGTAAAACCCCAGTATATTGATGGAATACCAAAGATCCTTAAAGGTAGAGTGAAAGATATTCTCAAAGATCTAGACCGCTCTGATAGATTCGGCTTAATTGTTGAAAAATTGGATATGAAGAACATGCTAAACAAGGATGTAAAAAATCTCTCCGGCGGAGAGCTACAGATTCTTGCTATCTCTGCTGCCATGATAAAAGATGCAGATATATACTTCTTTGATGAGCCCTCTTCTTATCTTGATATACATCAAAGGCTTAAGGTTGCTAGGGTCATAATGGATCTGTCCAAAGAGAAGAAAGTTATAGTGGTTGAGCATGACCTTGCTATCCTAGATTTTATGTGCGATTCGGTTCATATACTCTATGGAGAGGAAGGAGCTTATGGTATAGTTACTCATGCGAAGCCGGTTAGATATGCAATCAACTCATACATATCCGGATATCTTAAGGAGGAGAATATAAAGTTCTCTGAGCCAATAGAGTTTCACGAGCATCCTCCAAAGGAGAGACTGGATCTTCCCCTGCTCATAACATTCGAGAAGCTTGTAAAGAGGTTCTCAGACTTTGAATTGAGAGTCGAGACCGGAGCCATAAGATCTGGCGAGGTTATAGGTGTAGTTGGACCAAATGCTATTGGAAAGACAACCTTTGTTAAGATGCTAGCTGGAGTGATAGAGCCAGATGAGGGAAAAATTGATAGAGAGGTAAAGGTCAGTTATAAACCCCAGTACTTATCTGCGGATTCTGATGAGCTCGTCAGAGATGTACTTTTCAGATCTGCTGAAAAGCTGTTTACATCGACGTTTCACAAGACAGAGATATTTGATGCTCTCGACATAAGAAATCTCTTAGAAAAACCCCTTTCTTCATTATCTGGAGGAGAGCTTCAGAGGCTGGCAATAGCCATGTGCTTATCCAAAGATGCAGATCTCTATCTTTTGGATGAACCTTCTGCATATCTCGATAGTAAACAGAGGATGAGAGCGGGAAAGACGATAAAGAGGGTCATGGAGAAACTGGGAAAATCAGCTCTTGTTGTTGATCATGACGTCTATTTTATAGATATGATAAGCGACGCACTCATGGTTTTTGAAGGTGAACCAGGGAAAAAGGGTGTAGCACTTGGTCCTTATAGTTTGCATGAAGGTATGAACAGATTTCTCAAATCTGTGGATGTAACATTCAGAAGAGATGAAGAGACAAAGAGACCGCGAATAAACAAACCTGGCTCTTATATGGACAGAAGGCAGAGGGAGGAGGGCGAATACTACTATTCCATAGTCTAAAACTTACAGATATGATGAAACTATCTCATCGACCTCTCTAACCGTTTCCTTGGAATTCTTCTCTAGAACTTCCAGCTCATACAGAAGACCTTCAACGAACTTCTCATCCTCTATAGACTTAAGGTTGATTTTCACATTCAGTATAGCTGATTTAAGTCCTGCATCCGCCATTATCATAGAAACGCCCGCATCCGTTATCGAATTCTTGTTCCCCTTCTCAGCAACTTCTTTTGATATCTCTATAATCTCAGCACATAGCCTTGCTGTCTCCAAAGGAACGAGAGCTGCTTTTTTCAAAGCCTCCTGTATCTTTTCCTTTCTGATCTTTTTCTCTTCTTCAGTATTTTTTGGGAGCTTGAATGCTTCCATAACTCGATTAAATGCTCTGGTATCTTCATCAATCAAGTCGAGAAGCCTCTTTTTGATATCCTGCAATCTCTCCAGTAGATTCTCCATATCATACTCCACATCCTTGTATTTTTCTTTCCCTATCGTGAGGTTACACACCATTGAAGATAAAGCAGAAGATAGAGCGCCGGCGAGCGCAGCAA
>CAZGUO010000074.1:0-4546 GCA_964529185.1 uncultured Thermoplasmatales archaeon | reverse complement strand
CGTTTATTCTTTGGAACTTACAGCCATCCAGTATCAGAGGACCTTTCTTTTCTATTGAATCTCTCGATAACAGGTTGTTTATCACGCGAATACATGATGACAGATCGGCGCCATCCGGAAATTCCAGATCTACAAAATAGCGTTCACCCTCTTTTAATCTTTTCACAAATTCATCAACTTCTATTCTCATCTCTTTCAATAATGGTAGAAGTCAAAAGCAATAATAAAGATTTTTGATTTCAAAAAATTGAAGAGAGGGTGGAGCTCTCTACTGAAGTTGATATACGTCGTAGACGTAACTTGCTGGTGTTGTGAATGATATTATACCCGGTGCTCCCTCTTCAGGCATTACCTGGCCCCATACGTATGTTCTCACTGGAAGACCTCCGAATGCTGCACTTACATTTACTGTTAATGCTATCTTGTCTCCGTGATTGATAACAGGTGATGTATTCTGACATGATCCATCTGCATCTTCTAGCACTATTATGCCGAATTCTGATGCTGTTAAGTTGAACACATCTGTTGAGAACAGTCCACTGGATGATGGTGAAGTTGCGAATTGCGAACTATCGTATGAGAGTACACATTTTATCGTTGAATTGGACAGTTGCAGAACAGTGGTCGATAGATCTATTGGGTTGGATCCTGCTCTCGCTCTTACTATTATAGCAAGCTTATCGATGGTTGATCCGTCCACGTGCCCCTCTACGTTATATACTTCTACTCCTGTAGCTACTTCTCCGGTTGTTTGTTGACCAGTTGTCATTGCCTGTCTTTGTAACTTCGAGCTGGTCTGTATCAGAACAGACGCAGCTATTCCAGCTACCAGGACCATTGCAATGAAGACTATCATTGTGCCTATACCTATGGCTCCAATATTCTTCCTTCTAGAGATCCATCTTTTCTTCATCTGGTACACCCCTCCTAGCGTAACGAAAAAACACATCCGAATTTATATAGATTTTTTGCATATAAAGGTGCAAAAAATTATGCAGGTGCATATGTAGGTTATTTATGATATAAATTTAATCCAGTTACACTAGAAGAATATTCTGTCATTCTTCAGCCTCTCAGCTATCTCTCTTCCGAAGTCAGTTAGTCTATAGAGCTTCATGTCTCTCCCTCTGTTTATCTCCTCAACTATCTGTAGATCTAGGAGAGATTCCTTTTTTCTGTATCTGTTTCCCATTCCCCTCATTGCTCCTATCACATTGGTTGGTGTTGCCTTGATGTGATACGCTATTTCTGATGCGTAGCTCCCGCTTGGTCCAACGTTGAATAGATATTCTATAATTTTTCTTCGTATACTACTCCTTCGCAATGCCCGCGCAATCACGGGCCTCTTTTCAGTTAATAAACTAACTTCTTTTCTCTGCATCCCATCCCTCCTCTTCTAATATAAATCATTTTTGTTTTAATAAACCTATCGATTTACGGAGGGCAGACTGTCAAGAAATTCTCACCTCCAGATTGTAAAGGGTGACAAATGCAGTAATCCAACTTTCAACGCTTTCCTTTGAAGCGTTAAAAGGAAAGCGTTTCCAGAATCTCTTTAATCTCGCTTTAAGGATATTGAACCATCCCTCTATAGCGTTTCTCTCTCCAAATGTCTCATATTCATGCTTTAATCCCAATCTCTGCAGAGTCCATCTGTACCAGGGTCCTCTATCTGTCTTTATGACAGGCTTATTCTCACAGTACTTGAGAACCTCTCTAACAAACTTGATTACATCTATGGATGTTTTCCACTTAGTAACCATGAAACCAGCTGTCCACATCTATTGTTGCCCAGACATACCAACAGCGAAAACATTAGATATCTTATGGTACCATATCCTTACAGATTCATGGCTGAATCTTTCAAAATCTGCAAGAAACTTGCTTGTTTTTTCTTACCAATTCCAATTGCTGTAGCGTTTCATTTATCCCCTCCTGATCATAAAAAAAGTCAGAAGAGGATGAAAAATCCAATTCTTGGCAGCTCCAGACACAACCTTCCAATACTTTTTTATCCCTATAAATATTAACAAATAAGGGAGCGGTGAGGGGTGAAAATAAGATTGTTAGTTAATGCTAGAGAAAGAAGTGATATTGGTGCCATAGGAATTGGCACATTAATTGTTTTTATAGCTATGATACTCATAGCTGGAATAGCAGCATCGGTATTGATCCAGACCATGAGCAATATACAAAACCAAGCGATGCAAACAGGAAAGGAAACGATAAGAGACATATCCACAGGTATAGAAGTTAGACAAGTTTCTGGATATGTGGTCAATTCAAAAATAGATCAGCTAGCTATATATGTATCTCCACTGGTTGCATCTGAAGGTATAGACCTATCCCACACCATTATAACTATATCTGATGGGAATAAACAGGTTCTACTTTCATATGATAGCGATATGTTTAGTGATGGGTTAACGGATGGATTGTTTCAAACCATTAACTCAAGCAATTTAACATCTTCAACGTATGGTGTCATTGTGATTAGAGATACAGATAACTCCTGCTCCCCAGATACCCCAGTTATCGATCAAAACGATATAGTTGTTTTATTGGTAAATACAACGAAATGTTTTTCCGGTATATCACCAAGAACAGAAATCAGTGGAAATGTTATACCTGAATACGGTGTTAGCGGAATTATAAGCTTTACAACTCCTCCAATACTAATAGACAAGATAGTAGAACTTCAACCTTAGATATAGCTACCTAGAAATGTTTGAACAACAAAGCTGGTTATGCTGGATATCCATACCATCGGTACAAAGTACAAGAAGACTATCAGGAAATGACTGCCTCTCAACTCTTTTATGGTCAGAGACAAGAGAAACGAATGGATAATAAGAACTATGAAAACGACTATAAACATATTCGAATATATTTGTGGAGGAACTGTAGTTAGTATAGCCCCTATGTTAATCTGCTGGATGTTCTCAAAAGGCTGACCCGCCTCAAGCCATATCTCGTTTAGACGTTGAGCAATTACTAGAGAGATATATACAGAAAAGGCTATCCCAAAAGTTATTCCCAGAAACAGAGAAACTGTAGTCTTAATTATTGCATGCTTTTTTAACCGCAGATCCCTTATCTTTCTTATATTTTCTGTTATCATTCTGGCCACATCTCTTGGATTAGCTGCTGCGTAAGTTGCCTCCCTGAACATCTCGCTACCTCTTTGGATATAATTACTGCAGGTATCTACACCGAACCATTCCCATGCTGCATCGTCATCAATTCTCGTACTTAATCTTTTGTAAAGATTTCTTATGTGCGGAGTTAGGATACCGTAATCTTTTTCACTTAAGTATCTCACAGATTCATTTATCTTTCCTCCTTTCATTGCGGATATAGAGCCAAGAGCGGGTAAAAAGCCGAGAAAATTCCTTTCCCTTCTAAATATATCTTGTTCTTCCAGAAATGTCTTTATTCCTGGTACTATCAGAGGGGTGAGGGCTATGGATACGAGGATCTCTCCCGGAAGGAGGTTAAAGGGCTGATATCCAAGAAATTTTAGATAGAACAAAATTAGACCAATCATTAGAGATGAACAGATGGATAAGAAAAGCAACCTATAAAGATTCTTTTCTGTCTCGCTCTTTTCTCCGGTCTGTGGCCATATCTCATCGGCCGGCATCATGGACTTGAGTAGGTAAAGAAGAAGACATTCAGTTATTATTAATGCAAACGCCGAACCATAAACGAAGGTATTTATATCTCCTGCACCCATTATTAGAGGTAAAATTATACCAAAACACATCACGAAAGTTATGGATATAAGTAGGCTGATATAGACCTCGTTCAATATAGTTAAATTTTCATTTGCAGATTCGTACATGGTTTTGTATTCTTCCATAACTGCGCCCTGCTCCTGCTCTATAAATTCTCTGTGACTCACTCCGCTGACCAAACTCTGAGAAAATCTATCTAGAAAGTCTCTGAGCATCTTGCTTGGAGTCCTATCAGAAATGAATCTGAATGCTCTGGCTAGAGGGAGTTTCCACTGAGTTGATAGTATGCTTATCTTCCTTATTTCGTCTCCAAGACTTTTGTAAACCTTTCTTTTCTCTCCTATTACGTTGATTATATCTTTCAGAGAGAGATCAGATATCGCCAGTACTCTAAGATGGGTTATGAAGAAGTGCATCTTTCCGTTAATCTCATTCTCTCTGTTCTTCCAGCTGATGTAGGGGTAGAGAGCTCCTAAAACCATGATTATAAATCCTATGCTTGAAAGTGCGGTTGCATTTATGGCTACAGGGAGATATTTTCCGACGGTGAAAGGGAATGCAATCAGGAATATACCAAAGGCGATAGATGGTAAAAGAGTTTTCTTGATATACTCTTCTGGATCTTCCAGATTTCTGTAAGCTATCTTCAGATCTTTAATGAAACCGCTCTTCTCGCCTTTCTCTTTCGTCTTCCTCTCTTTGAATAATTTTAATTTCTTCTTACTCTCTATCTTTTCCTCCTCGACCATGTTTCAACCTAAACATTTATTGGTAGAGCATCCACACCCTCTCTGTAATATGTCCATATG
>CAZGUO010000073.1:0-4557 GCA_964529185.1 uncultured Thermoplasmatales archaeon | reverse complement strand
TAAATTCCTGCGAAAATGTAGGTGCCCACTTTTCATCTATGAATATGTTGGTTTTCACCATCTCAAAGACCTTATGTACAAGATGAACATGCTGACCGGTTATGACATGAACATCTTCTATGTATGGGTCTCTCATAAATGGTTCAAGGGGTCCACCACCCACGATGCTTTTGACTATATCATATTCTATCTTTTCTCTCTCAATGGGTGTAAGAATGATCTTTCCACTCCTCAGTTTGCCAAACAACCCTTTTTTCTCCTCAACACTTCCTCCTTTTTCTGAAACCACAACTATCTTGTCCATCATCTTCCTTATAAGTTCTTTTATTTCCTCGTCTGTTCTCATCTCCTTCTTCTTTATCGCCTCCTCATAAAGCCTATCCATGATCATGTCTCTTTTCTTCTTCTCCTCCTCGTTTAGAGTTGGCTCTATCGCATGATACTCTATCTCTTCCATCCCTGGTAATCTGTAGATATGGATAAAGATCGTTCCTTTCGTTGGATATATGAGGTTAGGGTATTTTTCGTCTCTAAGCTCTCTCGGAACCTGACTGTAAAATTTTGGGAAATCCATCTTATCTTTTATGCTCTCTAGATACTCCTTTAAATGAGGATGTTGTTGGATCAGTTTTTTGACCTCGTTTTCATCCATCAGCATCTTTATCACCTTAGAATGCTACCGCTGAAGTCTCTATTGTCAATCCTATTCCAGGTCTCACCGAAAAGGTTGTTACCGGCTCATACCTGTGCCTGGCGCCGTTGAACTTTTTGAGATATATGTTGTGTACTATACCAAGACCCGGCTTTGTTTCCCTTGTTACAAGAAAGTGAAGATCTGATATCATTCTAAACTCGTGGTTTATTTCTTCATCCCATTCCTTTGGGTTCATAGTGATGAATATGATTTTCCCTGAGCCGGTTAGTCTGTTGAAGAAACTGATCAATTCTACGAGATTTTCCTTGTTAAGACTTTCTTTGAGAAGTGTGGATAGAGAATCTATAAATATTATCTCTGGTTCGAACAACTTCTTAGCTGTTATGAGGGACTTGAAAAAGGTATGTCTTGGAAGGGTTTCAGCTAACGTAACCTCTGTTGAGATGAAAAACAGCTTACCAGACATCAGATATTCTTTCATATCATATCCTACAGAAGCAACCTGCCGGAGAAAGCTTTTAACGGTATACTGGGTTGATATATAGGAACATGTATGCCCATTCTTGAGAAAGCTGTAGCAGAATCTCTGACAGAATATACTTTTTCCCGTGCCCTCCTCACCTTCTATCAAAACGAGAGATCCATCTGGTATAGCCTGACCAAACCTCTGTTCGAAACCATCCTTTTCCCCTCCTCTCTCAAGGACTATTGATTTATAGGTTGGCATCCCATCACCCTATACCTCGAAATCAAATTCATGGTAAATTCCTCTAGGACCAACAAGTTTTAACTTATGATTTCCTGAGGATATTTCGGTGGATGATATATATAGAGTTACAACATCTGATTGAAAGGTGTAATTTGAGGAAAAGTAATAATAATCTCTCGACAGGATGTTTCCATCTATAAAAACCTGAAATGTATCATTTGTTGTTTCTATTTTTTTGTCACCTATGTTCTTAACATAAAAGAGATAATATCCACCTGATAATGGTATGCTTTCTGGATCGTTTATGATTTCAAAATCTATATCTAACTTATCTTTTAATCTTTCACATTTCTCTGTCAAGCTTTTACTTATGTTTAGGGTTACAGCAGTAAATATTCCAGATACAGCTCCAGCTACGATTACCGCTGCGATAAAGAAGACTATATGCGTACCGCTTAAACTGAATCCCATTTCCTCCTCACCCTAAGCATTATATGTTTCGTAATCGCTAATTCCATTTCCAGTAACGACTTTTACTCTCACCTCCCCAACATATGTGAGATTCGTCACATTGAGAAGAACAGTACTTTCCGGATAAAGGTAAGGAGTGTTGTAGTCGAAATCCTCTATGCTCCCATTTACTATAACTGTGAAATCTTTGACCTCTAGACTTATACTACCTGTATTTTTTACCTCGATGGAGATGTTGTAGGGATTGCCTGGCGTCTTGGTTATGTTCATTATCTCTATATCGGTATTCAGCCTCTCAACCATCCTGTTCTCCAATCTTCTGTAAGATCTCTCAAGCTCTGAGGCGGCAGGAAGAACGCTACTCGAGAATATATCTATGCATGCAACTAGGCATACACCTAGTATTGCGAATGCTGCTGACGTTGAGAATCCCATCCAGATCCCCCAAAGTTTGAGGCTTTAAATTTTACTGGAAGGACAGACTTTCAAGATTCTTATTTAGCTTGTTCAGATCTCTCTCTATTTTCCCTATGAAGTGTTCATCTATATCTTTGCCTTTGAGCTTCTGTATATATAGGAACGACTGTATGTGATCCTTTGCAACGAGATTTCTTCTCTCTTTGGTTTCTTCTGTTATACCCTCGCAGTATTCGAGTAGTTTTACCTTTACATCATCTGTTATCCATCCGATATCAACATAATAGTCCAAAACTTTGGAGATGTTCTCCTTTCCCACTCTATCTACTAAATATTGTAACCACTTCATCACTATAACAACGCCTTCTGGATCTGTCGGTAATGAATCTAAAGTAGATGCTCTGTACTCTATCTTTTCCTCTCCAGGGACCTTTATATCTTCTGGTTTGCTCTCCTTCACTTTCACATCTATACTCTTCATCCATTCATTCTGCATCTTTTCTAGTTTCTCTACCCTCCTATGCAGATTTTCAAGGGTTTGTAGAAACTTCTCCATCTCCTTAGATTGTGGTAACGCAGGCATAGGAGAAGCTGATGGTTGAGATGGTGGTGAAGGGGTTTCTGAAGATTCTTTTCTCAGGTATGAGTTTATCTTTTCGACCAGTTTGTACAGTTGGTTCTTGGTTAAAGTCAAGTTTTTCTCCTTTACCTTCTCCTTTATCTTCTCAGCTATTGCAGGCGTTATTTTGCCCTGCGCAACCAGAGCGGAGAGTTCGGCACCTATCTCAAACTTTTCAACCAAATCCTTATCACTCATTTTTTATCTCCTCCAGAAACCTATCAATCACATTATCTATACTATTCTCCATCACAATGGATGAGAGTGCCTTTTCTATGATATCATCCAGTCCTTCCTCCGCCCTGCTTGGTGTTGTGATTGTGGCTTCCTTAGTTGGTTCTGGAGATACAGATTTTTCGGCCGGCAATTTACCAACGAGCATCTCAAGATCTTCTAATCTGTTCTTTATCTTTTCAAACTCCTCTGTAAACTTCTCTAAAGCTTCTAATCTCTGTTTGGTTACCTTGGATAGACCTACAAAAGGGTTCATCTGCTCCGAAACTATTTCGTAGAGGCTTACCAGATCGTCCAGATCTTTGTTAAGATTCTCGAGTTTGTTTTCGAGTTCTTTGATCATGTCCCTGTTCTTTGATATCTCTATTTCTAATTTGGATATCTGTTTGTCGATGTTGGGAGAAGAGATCATAGTGGTTTGAACTGGTTTTTTCTCCTCCGTTGGTGGCTCGGTTTGGGTTGGTTTTTCTTCCTTTGTAGGAGTTGTTGCTGTGTCTTGTTGGGTTTTCTGTTCCTGTTGGGTATTTGTTTCTTCTGTGGTAGCCTCCTTTTTTTCGAATTTCAGCATCTTTCTAGTACCGTCTCCCAAATCAACCTCTTTTACAGTAACCTCTTCATTTGCGATCTCTTCTTTCTTATCTTTTCTCAACTTCAGTTTTATACTAACCCCCTCCACCTCCCTTTTCAAAACAATATAAAGAGATTGATATTTATATTTATCTGTAGACGGTCACTCTAAGTTGAGCAAACTGATAGGAACCGATTATTTTTGGTATTAGGTCTCCATACATGAAATACAACAATTTATTTCCTTCTAGAGTATAAGGGGAAAAGATTATCACATTCTTAACGTGACTTACCATTATTTTGGTATTGTCTAAATCGATTTTTGGAGGGTACTCTATGACGGTTCCGTTGAAAAGAGAAATTTTAATGAGAAAATTATAACGCCCATCAAGACCCAAACAGCTCTTGGCTTTTTCATATGGTACCTTAGTTAGAGCAATTATCTTCCTCCAATCAAGAATTGGATAAAGACTTCTTGTGGAGGAGATTTTCTTTATGTAATACACACGATACGTATAATTCCCTTTTTTCTCTTCTTTGATCAGCTCTATATGGTATGAGGAATAGTTGCAATGATTTAAATCTGTGAGCGGTGCAAAAATCTTTGACACCGGTATATCCCTCTCTATTATTGGAGGGAGATCGGTGACATTTGTGTTATGGGAAACTATTCCCTTTACGATATAGTTGTGGTATGGGTAGACTTCTAGATCATATGTTGTAACTGTTTTGAAAACCGGTCTTAAAGAATAAATTATTTCGCCATTGTACATTGTATCTCCAACCATCAGATGATCAATCTTTTTCCATCCTTTTTTTGTAAGGATGAGATGATTTGGTGTGACGCCCAAACCATCATTTATTAGAATGTACATGGGGGTATTC
>CAZGUO010000072.1:0-4609 GCA_964529185.1 uncultured Thermoplasmatales archaeon | reverse complement strand
GATGATCCTCGATAGAGAAGATATGGAAAAATTTCCAGGAGAATGGGTATTGCTTTTTGAGGATAAGATAATAAGTCACAGTCCTGATCTCGAAGAAATACTGAAAGATGCTGAAGATTTTCCTCTGGACGAGATAACGATAGCCAAGGCTCCTCCACTATCACATTACATAAAACTAATGGAGGATTGATTGATAACATATTTTAACACTTTTCGTTATTATCCAGTTTGATGGGAAAGAGCTATACGTTCCCATACATACATTATCCTCTTCTACCAGTCCAATTCATACATGGAGAAAAGAAAACACCCATAATTGCAGCCCTTATCGATTCAGGTGGAGATAATATAGTTATACCAAAGGCTGTTGCAGAGTTTCTGGGAGCAAACGTAGAAGAGAGTGAGATAGCGAAGACTGCTGGAGGATTCACGAGTGTCAGAAGAACCAAACTCAATATGGTGATAGGTAGGAATAAGGATAGAATAGAATACAGCAATGTGGAGGTTTTTGTTGCAGATAACAACGATATACCTGTTCTGCTTGGTAGAGATCCACTCTTTGAAGATTTTGAGATCACTTTCAGGAAGAAGAAAAGAGAGATAGTTTTGAAAGAATCTCAATAGTTTCTGATGTCTTCGCATTTCATAAACTCTCTGAGTAAAGATGTTGCGTATGATCCTTTCCTTAAAGAGAATTTCATAAGGATAGATGTATCATCTAGAAATGTGTAGCTAAAATCTGTGTATTTTGAAACTAGAGGTCTTCTTCCTCCTTTTGACGAAAGGAAAGGTATTTCCGGAACCACAAAATCCCTCACATCTATAGACTCTTCTTCAACTATCCTTCTCTCTATCTCACCCATCTCCCCATCCGCAAATTTGGTATCATAACCTACAATTGCTCCCGTAACAACGGCTTTCCCAACAGAAATCATTCTGTTTACCTTTTCTATATTTCTAGAGGTTACGGGGATGATTTCGTCCTCTTCACCATACTTGGTTAATGGAACTATAAGATCTCCCTCGACGGCGCCGCCCAAAGGTAGATCTCTTCTTATTCTTTCGCTCAGTATCCTGTTGAATAGGTAAGACTGGTACGCATAGAGAAACATCATGAGGAGATTTTTTGGTAGAGATTGTAAAGCATCTACTCCACTTCTTCCCTTTTTGAGTTCATTCAGGAGAGCAAGCTCGAAATTGAGATGTTTGGGAAAGTATGAGAGGGCTTTCGATATGTCTCTCTCTTTGGAGAACCTCTCTCTCGCTAACCTAGATGTTTCTTCTTCCTTATCCGTTGTGTATGTTAGATAAATATCTACAGCCTTGTCAAAGTTCCCCTTAACAATCTCTTTTCCAACGAGATGGGTTACTGGTCGTAAGCTACCAAACCTTTGAAAGCCATAAAAGTTTGGAAAGCCTCCTATCTGTTCCAGTTCTCTATTGATTTCTTCTATGCTCTTTTTGGCTTTTTCTCTACCTATCTTTACATCTCTTATGACTATCTGGAACTCGTTTCCTATAAGATCTCCTATCTCCATCCTCTTATTTGATCTACATACAAACTCTATCTCAACATCTTTCATCTTAATCTCTGGTAGATCTTTGCCAGGATAATATATGGAAAAGAGTTGTGTTGTCAGAGCTCTTCTGTCCTTTGTTCCGGCAAAGCTTATCCTTTTCCTAGAAATGCCAAGCTTTCTTGCTAGCTCTCTCACAAGGTGATTAGTCTCCCAGTTCTTTGATGTTACTTTAAGTATGATATAATCTCCTTCCTCATCCGCAGATATCCTCTTGGGTATCTCCACAACCCTAAAGTCCTCTGGCTTCGATCTGAGCTTTCCTCCTATACCCTCTACATCTGTGTAAAAGACTTCTATTCCTATCCTTTTTTCATCGTCTGATGCTTTCATGACTTTATTTTCTCTACCTGCTCTCTAAAAGATTTGAACTCCTTTTGCAGTTCCTTGAGCACCGCTTTTAGTTCATCTTTTGGATTGGCATTCTTTGTTTTGATGTAGAGCTTTGGATTGGAGAGTATTGGGTGATCTATCGAATACTCGGCATAAACGACGTTTTCTCTTTCCAGCAGTTTCTCCTTTATCGGATTCAAAATTGTCGAATCTTCACCTATTATCTCAAGCTCCAGCTCCTTAGCTCTATCTTTAAGGATCTTTATCTCCATGACTCTCAAACCCTGAAAGGAGAGATTGTTTTAAATATTACGGTTAAAAACAAGATTTTCCAACGTAACTTTAAAATATCAAACCCAACCTTCCTTATTTGAATGATCTCGAGAGAAGAGGCTTTGGCTTTCCTTGAAAAGTATATCAAGGATGAAAAACTGATAAAGCACTCTCTGGCTGTGGAAGCTATAATGAGGGGATTGGCTAAAAGATTAGGTAGAAACGAAGATATATGGGGTCTAACTGGTTTATTGCATGACCTAGATTATGAGTACACCCGTGACGATCCAGTAGAACATGGTATCATAGCGTGTGAGATGCTGAAAGGTCTGGTTCCTGAAGAGATTCTCGATGCCATCAAGGCTCATAATTATAAATACACAAGCCAGGCGCCAACGCGAAGTCTGGAAAAGGCTTTGGTTGCTGCGGATGCCGTATCCGGCTTAATAATAGCAACAGCCTTAGTTATGCCGTCCAAAAAGTTATCGGAAGTGAGGGTGGAGACTCTAATGAAAAAGTTTGATGACAAGAGTTTTGCAAAGGGAGTTGATCGAAAGGAGATAAGCATGTGCTATGATTTTGGGATCCCTCTGAGAGAGTTTCTGGAAATATCTCTGAGATCTCTACAAGCCATAGCCGATGATCTTGGTCTTTAGAAGGTGTTGGTATGAGGAAGGAGGAAACAAATGAACAGGAGGAGTATCTTCGTACGCCTTTGCCCAGAAGAGAGAATAAGGAGATGTTTGGTATAGTTGATCAGATGATGGGAGGATCTAGAGCAAGGGTTATATGTGAGGATGGAAGGGTGAGATTGGCGAGGATACCTGGAAGAATAAAGAGGAAACAGAGGATAAGAAATGGGGATCTTGTAATAATAAGACCATGGGATGTTGAGGATGAGAAGGCTGACATAATTTTCAGATATACCCATATCCAGGCATCGAATCTCAGTAGAAGAGGAATTTTACCCAAGGAGTTAGATGTGTTCTAGTATGGATGTTGATGAGGACATTTTAAGGGAAATAGATAGGGAGATTCAGGAGATAAAGAATAGGATAGGTATTGATAGGAAGACTTTGAATGAGGTCTTCGATAGACCTACCCTTCTAGCTTTTGGAAAGCTGATATCCGATAGAATTATAGATTATGTAGATTTTCCCATATCTACAGGAAAAGAAGCTAACGTTTTCAGGGCTGTGACTCCTAGAGGGAAGATCATAGCTGTCAAGGTATACAGGATAGCTACATCCAACTTCAGGAGAATGATATACTACATCCAGGGAGATTCCAGATTCTCAACCGTAGAGAAAAGTAAAAGAGAGATAATACATCAGTGGGTAAGGAAAGAATACAAAAATCTCGAGATTTTGAAAGATCTAGACATTCCAGCTCCTCGACCTGTAAGGGCTTGGAAGAATATTCTTGTCATGAGTTACATAGGTGATGAAGTATCTCCAGCACCTTTGCTGAAAAGCGTAAAATTGAGCAAACCGGAAAAGATTTACAAGGAGGTTTTAGGATATATAGAAAGGATGTTTGTGGAGGGAGACCTAATACACAGCGATCTCAGCGAATACAATATACTCTATTTCGATGATACCCCCTATCTTATAGATCTGGCGCAGGGCGTGATCAGTGAGCATCCCATGGCTATGGAGTTTCTGCGCAGAGATATCAGGAATATCGTTAATTATTTCAGGAAATACGGCATAGAAGAAGATGCCGAAAAGATTTTTAATGAGATCATTAAGAATAGATAGGTTGTAAGGCTATGAGGTATGTAAGGATTCCAAGAGATAGAATAGGAGTGCTGATAGGGCATAAGGGAGAGGTTAAGGAAGAGATTGAGAGAAAGACAAAGATAAAGCTGAAGATAGACTCAAACTCCGGAGAAGTGCAGATAGATGATTCAAATGCAGAAGATCCTTTGGCACCTCTCAAGGTAGAGAATATCGTTGTAGCTATCGGAAGAGGATTTTCTCCAGAGCATGCATTCAGATTATTTGATGATGATACCTACTTTATTCTCTTTGATCTTAGAGACTATGTTGGAAGGAAGGAGAGCCATATAAGGAGGGTAAAAGGTAGAATAATAGGAAGAGAGGGTAGAACAAAGAGGATTTTGGAAAACATGACAGATTCCATAATCTCTGTCTATGGGCATACGGTAGCGGTTATAACCTCTATAGAATTCATGGAAGCTATAAGAACAGCCATAGAGATGCTGATAAATGGCAGTAAGCATGGAACCGTCTACAAATATCTACAGAGGAAGAGGAGAGAGATAGAGATGGAATCGATGGCAAACTGGTAAACCTTTTATGGTGAAACTTTATTTTACCTAATGCGCCGCCGCCTTAGCTCAGCTGGTGGAGCACTCGGCTGTTAACCGAGAGGTCGCCGGTTCGAATCCGGCAGGCGGCGCT
>CAZGUO010000071.1:2059-4745 GCA_964529185.1 uncultured Thermoplasmatales archaeon | reverse complement strand
CATCAACCAAAAAGGCTGTTGAAAAGGTTAGAAAAAGGAGGGAAAGGGAGAGGGAAAGATTTGATGAGATTTTTGAGGAAGCCAGAAGTCTAGCCTATGATGCCAGAAGATATCTGGAGATGGGAGATCTAGACAAGATTGGAGAATGCATGACCAAAAACCATGCCTTACTCAAGGAAATCGGTGTTTCCTGTAAGGAGCTGGATATGCTGGTAGAGCTATCTCTCAAGAGCGGCGCCCTCGGTGCAAAGTTAACAGGAGGAGGTCTTGGAGGTAACATGATAGCCCTCGCAAGAGATGAAGAGAACCAAGAGGCGATAGCAAAGGAGTTTAGAGATAGGGGATATGCCTGTATGAAGGTAAAGGTGGGATAAAGATGCTTTTTAGAGATTTTGTTGAAGAGTTGGAAAGGAGAGATTTGATCGTTAAGGTAGATAAAGAAGTGAATCCTGATCTCGAAATCGCCCAGATCATAAAGTCTCAAGGAGAAAAGCCTATAATTTTCACAAATGTGAAAGGCAGTGATATGAGCCTCGTATCAAACGTCTGCTCTTCAAGGAAGTTACTGTCTATAGGTCTTGGGATAGAAGAAAGAGACTTACTAAAGGCGATAATAAGATCCATAGATAATCCAGTTACTCCAGAGATAAAGAGAAAATCTGGATATATTGAGATCGAGCCCAATTTGAATCTCCTTCCTATACCAAAATTCTACTCCCCAGATGGTGGTAGGTATATAACTGCTGGAGTTGCAGTAATAGAGGATAAAGAGTACGGATTAAATGCATCCTATCATAGAGCTATGGTCATAGGTAAGGATAGATTGGTCTTGAGAGTTTTACCGAGAGATTTCCATAAATACGTGGAAAGAGGGAACAAGAGGTTTGCATTTTGCATAGGTAATCCCGTATCCGTTATCATAGCATCGGCAATATCTGTAGAGATAGAAAAGAGCGAGTTAGATATAGCCAATGCTCTTTATCCCATAGATCTCATAGATTTTGATGGTATCCTAGCTCCTGATGCAGAGATAGTGATGATATGTGAGATTACGGGTGAAGAGGAAAAGGAAGGGCCGTTTGTTGATATAACCCAAACCTTGGATATAGTTAGGAAACAACCAGTGGCAAAGATCGAGAGGATTTACATAAAGAAAGATCCTTTATTTCATGCGATACTTCCTGCGGGATACGAGCATAGGCTTATAATGGGCATGCCAAGAGAGGCTACCATTTATAGAGAGGTATCAAAGGTATGCGATGTGATCGATGTATCCCTATCAACTGGGGGATGCTCCTGGCTTCATGGTATAGTGAAGATAAGGAAAAGAAAAGAGGATGATGGAAAGAAAGCTATAGAGGCTGCATTTAAGGGACATAGATCGATGAAGCATGTTTTTGTTGTTGATGAAGATATCGATATCTATGATCCTCATCAGGTGGAGTGGGCGATGGCTACGCGTTTTCAGGGAAGCAAAGATATGATTATAAAGCGAGAGAAAGGCTCATCACTTGATCCATCTGCCGATCCACTAACAAGAGAGACGACAAAGATAGGTTTTGATTTGACTATACCATGGGATAAGGAAAGGAAGCTCTTCCAGAAAATAGAAAAGTGATATTATGTACCTAACAAAGGAAGAGGAAAAGATATTGGATGGCGAATATGGGGAAGTAAAAGAAAAGATGTTTAGAGTTCTAGTGACAATTGGCGATATATACGGCGCTGACAGAATGATCAAGATATCCTCGGCACAGATATCTGGAGTTTCTTACAAATCTATAGGAGATTATGGTCTCGAGTTTTTGGAGGATCTGGCAAATAAAGGTGCAAAAGTTTCCATACCTTCCTACCTTAATCCTGCGGGCATAGATACAAAGATATGGAAAGAACTTGGTTTTCCAGAAGAGTTTGCAGAAAAGCAGATGAGGATAATAAACTCTTTCAAAAAGATGGGAGTGTATGCAACGCTGACATGCACCCCATACCTTATAGGAAATCTTCCCAGATTTGGAGAGCATATAGCATGGGCAGAGTCTTCTGCGGTATCTTTTGCAAACTCCGTCATTGGAGCGAGAACGAATAGAGAAGGTGGAATATCTGCACTTGCATCAGCTATATGTGGAGTCACTCCAAACTATGGTTTGCATGTAAAAGAGAACAGAAAGCCAAATATAGTAGTGGAGGTAAACCTTAATCTGAAAGATGAATCCGACTTTGCGATATTGGGCTATGCATTGGGCAAAATAATCAAGAACGAGATTCCTTTTATAAGAGGTATAAAATCTGCAAACACCGATCAGCTTAAAGCTCTAGGGGCTGCGATGGCTGCGACCGGATCGGTGGCATTATATCATATAGAAGGAATAACTCCAGAGGCTAATGACTATGATGTAAAGAACCTGGAGAGATTGCAGTTGGAAGAAAAAGATATCCAGGACATCAAGGAGAGTTTTTCTGGAGAGGAGGTGGATGCGGTTATGATAGGCTGTCCCCACGCTTCTATCAACGAGATAAGAGAAGTATCAGAGATCGTTAAAAACAGGAGATTGAGAAAACCTCTATGGATTTTCACCTCCAGATTCACAAAGGAACTGTCCTATGATCTGGGTTATGGAAAGATAATAGAAGAGTCTGGCGGAAAAATAGTATCAGATACCTGCATGGTGGTTTCCCCGATAGAGAG
>CAZGUO010000071.1:0-1959 GCA_964529185.1 uncultured Thermoplasmatales archaeon | reverse complement strand
ATCTCTATATTGAGCTTAAGATCTATCCTTTCAAGCAGGATGTTGTGAGTCTTCTTTGCAGATATGGAAAATCTTGCAGGGAACTTTGTAAAGAGAAATATCTTATCCTTACTCTTTGCATCTACACTAAATGTCTTAAATTCGGTTATGCTTTCACCGTCTGGTGTGAGTATAATCTTTCCAAATGGACTTATCTTTGAGAGGAGATTTGATGGAGGATAGAATTTGCTTATGTAGATTATCCAGCCATTTTCCAGTTTAAGCTGTATCCAATCCCATCCATCGATCATCCATTTTTTAATGTATGTTGGAGACCAAGAGTGTTCGTGAAAGCCTGTTCCTTCAACGACATAGGTCTTTCCATCCATTTTTATCTTACCGCTGACATTACAGCCAAGTATAACATAGCTTGCCAGTTTGCTCTTAGACTTGTTGAAGAGCCTAGTGTCATATACCCATATGGGCAGATGGTGTGCCTCATAATCCAGATCTATGACTATCCGGTGATCATCTCCAACATCTCTGGTCTCAGCATGAAGATGCCATCTTGGGTATTCTCCCTGCGCCCAAGAGTTCTTGAACTTCAGATCAACTCCCGGAGATGTCGCATCCAAGGTTCCCCTTCTTTCGTTGATGACCCCTCCATAAACATTGCCTTTATCATCAAATAACACGACAGTCAAAACATCTGGTTTCAATTCTCCAAACAGATCCCCATATGCGAGATGTTTAAAGCTCACTACAATTCCCCAATCCTTAAGTTCACTATCCTCGGAATCAAAAATGGCTGAAAAATACCACCACTCTCTATTTATCAAGAGAGATTTGTAATGACATCCCTCATCATCGCTTGTTATGGCTCTTCTCGATGGCATGATAAAAGAAGATGGAGGTGTTGGTACCTTTTCTGCTACAGTTTCATTACCTTCTGGAGGAACTGGAGGAAGAGGTTTTGGAGGTGGAGAGGGAGGGATATAGCCTGCTTTGTAGAAGAATATAGATGCAACTAGTAGAACCGCAATCAACACCGCGATATCGATTTTTTTCATCTTCATTTTCATACTATCATTTAATTTTAATTCGTTGTATAATTCTCTGAAATTTTCATTTATTAAGCCTTTTGTAACAACTCTTACCACCAAGTATTTAATTTCTGAATTAAATTATCACAAACATGATCTCGAGACAAGATGTCAGGAAACTAATTCCAGAGCTTGAGTGGATAGGTGATGGGAAGCTGAGAGAGAAAGTCGTAGATGTATGGGTGGAAGCTTTGAAGAGGGGAAGATGGGAAAAAGTGGAAGAGGTACCTTTTACTCTCTCATTTAAAAACTCCGGAACCCTCGTTGAGCATACAAGAAGAGTGGCAAATCTCGTGAAAAATGTATCCCTCGCTAGAAAGGAAAACATCAACATGGATTATTTAATAGCAGGTGCACTTCTGCACGATGTCGGGAAGGCTTTGGAATACGAAAAAGTCGGAGATGAAGTAAGGGTAAGCGAGTACGGGAAGAAGGTGAGACATCCAATATCCGGAGCAAACCTCGCAAGGGAGCTGGGTCTTCCGGAGGAGGTCGCTCATATTATAGAGAGTCATTCTCATGAAGGGGACAAGATGAAAAGGAGCAAGGAATCTATCATCGTTCATCACTGCGATTTTATAGATTTCGAGTTGAGGAGGAGTAAGAGTGAAAGAGATTAAGGTAGGAACCGAAAACGAGAGAGATTGTCTGGTAGTGATAAGAGAGAATAGTGGACTGAAGATAAATGTGGATGTCAAAGTGGGTATCTGCAAGGAAGATATCCTCTCTCTGGTGGAGGAGAGAGTGAAAGCATATGATATCGATAATGCAGAGATACACATAAAGGAGAACGGAGCCCTCGATCATGTCATAAAGGCAAGATTAGATTTTGCGCTTCACAGATTTACCGGAAAGAAGGTGAAAGAAGAGGCATTCA
>CAZGUO010000070.1:0-4752 GCA_964529185.1 uncultured Thermoplasmatales archaeon | reverse complement strand
ATCTACCGCTATCGCTCTACGATGTTTCTTCTTGTGAACAAACAAAACCTTCAATCTAAAATACCATTTACGAAGAGCTTCATGAGAAAATGGCTCTATACATTCGAAGATGTCCCTTACCTTTCTATATGATATACCTGCTTGGTAGATTAAAACCGCTAGAACTTTGATCTCTAGGTTCTTCCTGTCCCAGCAAAATATTTTTCTATCCACAATTATCTTCACGAGTCTGTCCAGCAATTTCAACCCCTCCTAGACCGGTTTGAATAAAAGGTCTAGAAGGGGTTTAAACACTTAAATTCATAAAAAGTTGACAGTCTCTATGTAAGGTAGAAACATGAAAATCTGTGAGATATTCCAATCCATCCAGGGCGAAGGCGATCTAGCAGGTTATCCCAGCATATTCATAAGATTAACTGGCTGTAATCTAAGATGTAAATACTGCGATACCGAGTATGCGTTTTATGAGGGTAAAGAAATGAGTATAGAAGATATAATGAAAGAGATAGGAGATTACAAAAGCAAATATGTATGTGTAACAGGTGGAGAACCTCTTTTACAGGAAGAAACCCCTAATCTACTCAAAACCCTCTTGAATAATGGTTACAAAGTTTGTCTCGAGACAAATGGTAGTCTGGATATATCTGATATATGCAAAGAATTCGAAAAATATGGAGAAGATTTTGTCATCTCACTTGATATAAAATGCCCTTACTCTGGAATGAGCGATAAAATGAGATTGGAAAACATTCCTCTCTTGAGAGAGCACGACCAGCTGAAGTTCGTGGTTTATGATGAGGAGGATTATAACTATGCAAAGGACATTATAAAGAGATTCAAACCAAGATGCAAGATAATCATACAGCCTGTTTGGGGAACGGATTATAGAAGGATAGCCGAACTTATGATAGAGGATGGTATCAATGCTAGATTCTCTCTACAGATCCACAAGATTATATGGGGAGAAAGGAGAGGAGTCTAGTCAAGTTTCAACTGCTTTCCTTTAAACACCAACCTTTTTGCATTCAGCAGTTGCAAGACAAGATCTTCCAATACATTCTCATAAAGAATCCTCATATCTTCTGTCTCCTCAACCAGATAAGCAGGATTGTTATATGGAAGTTTAACGAATGTATTTGAGAGAACTTTCCTTGCCTGAAGTCTATCTTCTCCACCAACCTTTGTAGCTTCTACATCATCCACATCTATCCCACACATCTTTATTTCCTCGAGAAAAATAGCTCTCCTGAAGAGCTTCTGCAAGATATAGACCGCCAGGCGTGCTTGCTCTTTTTTAGAATCCGACAATTTTCTTACCTTTTCTCCAATGAATTCATATATGTTCCTTTTCTTCACTCTGGATTTCCAAGAGTAAACCTTAGATGGTTTGATCTCCCGCTCTTTCAGGATACCTGTATCTGCCAAAGCCTTCAGATATCCGGTGAGTACCAGCCTGTGAAGTTTATATCCATCCTTTTCCAATTTTCTGTGTATTCCAGATATAGAGTCTTCACCTTCCCTTAGATAATCAAGGATTTTGTCTTGGAGAGTCACATCTTTTTTGAAAATTTCCATATATTCACTCCTATAATTGGTAACAAACTTGGTAATAAATAGTTTTCTCTGTGGTAAAAAAGTAGGTTCAGAAATGTAGATAAAAAGGCAGATGTTGAACACATTCTGCAACTTCTCTGCTCGAGGAGAATGGGATCATGCTTCGTTTGAAGGATAATGGATATAGACCACACCACCTCGGAAATGAGATAAAGGAAAAGACTCAAGAGGATGCCACAGATCTATCACTCTTTGTTAGGACATCAAGCGAGGAGATACACAGATGGGATAGAAACAAGATAGTGGAAGCTCTATTGAGAGAAACAGACATAAGTGAGGATGCTGCAAGAATAATAGCGAGAGAGGTGGAGAAGCTTATAGCGAGTTTGAACATAGAGAACGTTACTGCTCCACTTATAAGAGAACTAACAAACGCAAAGCTGATAGAGTATGGACTCGAACACATAAGGAGACAGCATACTAGATTAGGAGTACCTCTCTATGATGCCAGACAGATAATAATAAATCCCAACAAGGAAAACGCAAATGTTCCTCATGGTCCAGAGGCAACAAATCTCACCTTGGCTGAAAGAATAAAGAAGGAATATGCGCTCATCGAGGTCTTCTCCCAAGATGTCGCAGACGCTCACATGCGAGGAGATATTCATCTACACGATCTTGGGATGGTGGATAGACCTTACTGTTCCGGACAGAACATCGAGTATGTCAAGAAGTTTGGTCTAAACCTGCCAAATGCTATATCTATAGCAAGACCAGCGAAACATCCTGAGGTTCTGATTGAGCAGGTTATAAAATTCTCTGCAGCACTTCAGGGTCATTTTGCGGGAGCGATAGGATGGGATGCATTCAACCTGTTCCTTGCGCCGTATCTCACAAACGTAGATGACAGAAGAATGAAACAACTCGCCCAGATATTGGTCTACGAATTCGCCCAGCAGGCGGTTGCGAGAGGAGGGCAGAGTATATTCAGCGATATCAACATATACTGGGAGTGTCCAAAGCACTTTGAAGATGTACCTGCCATAGGTCCTGGAGGAAAGTACACTGGTAATACTTATGCGGATTACATTGAGGAGGCCCAAAGATTTGCGATGGCATTATTCGATGTTTACTATGAGGGGGATGCTTTAGGTAGACCCTTCTTCTTTCCCAAACCGAACGTACACATGACTGACAGATTCTTCTCCACAGAAGGTCATGAGGAGTTCCTTTACAAGATAAGCGAAGTAGCTGCTGAAAAGGGAAACACGTACTATGTGTTTGATAGAGGAAATACTGCGAAGATATCAGAATGTTGCAGATTGGCTTTCAATCTGAGTGATGAAGATCTTGAAGATGCAAAGGAACCTTGGAAGATGAGGTATTCGGCGATGCAGAACGTAACGATAAATCTACCTAGGATCGCGTATGAGGCAAATGGCGATGATGATAAGCTGTTTGAGATACTTAGAGAAAGAATAGAATTGGCGGTGAAAGCCCATCTCCAGAAGAGAGCATTTATAGAAGAACTTTTGAAGATGGGAAGAAGAGGTCCGCTTGCACTTTTAGCTATGGACCTGGATGGAGAACCCTATTACAGATTGAATAGAGCGACATTTCTAATAGGCATGCTCGGCTTGAACGAGATGGTTCAGTATCATATTGGCGAAGAACTGCATGAATCAGATTATGCCCATCTGTTCGGCTTAAAAGTCATAGCTACCATGAAGAAGATAGCGGATGAGCTCAGCGAAAAGTATGGAATCAGATTACCTCTTGAGCAAACTCCCGCAGAATCAACAGCATACAGGTTGGCTATGCTCGATATGAAACATTACCCACTCCAGGCTACCACAGTGGTTAAAGGAGACAAGAAGAGAGGGGAGATCTACTACACAAACTCAACCTATATGAATGTCTCTGCCCCCGTATCTCCGATAGAGAGGGTCAAGAAGGATGGCAGGTTCCATCCTTTGATAGAGGCAGGCGCACTAACCCATATATGGCTCGGAGAATCAAGACCAGATCCAAGCTCCATAGCAAACTTCGTCAAAAAAACCTTCCTCAACACCCAAAATGCCCAGATAGCCTTCTCACCAGAGTTTACTCATTGTTTGACATGTGGAAAAGTATCCAGGGGTTTGCACGAGAGATGCCCGTACTGTAAATCCGAAGATGTTGATGGTATAACCAGGGTTACCGGATTCTTCTCAAAGATAAGTTCATGGAACAAAGGAAAGCTTGGTGAGCTGAAGGAGAGGAGGAGGGACAACCTAGATAGGTTTACCATGTAGGGAAGCGTGGAGGTGGGGAGGGGACACCCCTCCCTTTATTTATCTATTGGTGGTTTGATGAGGATTAAGGGATTTATAAAGACATCTTTGGTTGATTGGGATGGGAAGATAACCTCTGTTCTCTTTCTTCCGAACTGCAATTTTAGATGCCCGATGTGCCATAACTATGGCCTAGTTCTAGATCCGGATAGATATCCAGATGTAGATTACTTAGATATGGAAAGATATTTGATCGAGAATAGGGATTTTATAGATGGCGTAGTTATAACAGGTGGAGAGCCTACGCTATCTAATGACTTAGAAGATCTGTGCAAAAATCTTAAAGAGATAGGTATGAGGGTTAAGCTCGATACAAATGGTTACCTTCCAGACAAGCTGGCTTACCTTATAGACAAGGAACTTGTAGATTATATAGCTATGGATGTGAAAGCTCCTCTTCGTGAAGAGATATATAGCAAGTTAGCAGGCATCAGTATAGATATTGCAAGAATAGAGAGGAGTATAGAGATAATAAAAGATTCAGGTCTTGGTTACGAATTCAGAACAACAGTCGTTCCCTCTCTGTTGACCGGCAGAGATGTGATAGAGATAGCTAAGTCACTATCGCCAGCTGAAAAATATGTACTGCAACAGTTCAATCCAGAGAACGCGATGAGCGAGGAGATGAGAAAAGTAAAACCGTATGATAAAGAATTTCTGAAGGAGATATCTATCGAATGCAAAAGATATATAAAGGAGGTTGTAGTTAGGGCATAGCTCACAAAAAAGTATATACCCCTATTGTATATTTCTGGTAGGCGTTGAGGTGATTAAGATATGCAACCAACAAATATGGCATACGACAGGGCTATAACAGTATTCTCTCCAGATGGTAGACTGTTTCAAGTTGAGTATGCAAGAGAGG
>CAZGUO010000069.1:0-4759 GCA_964529185.1 uncultured Thermoplasmatales archaeon | reverse complement strand
TTGAAAACAATTTGACAATAGTTTTTGCAAGTTGAAATCAGACTAAGGTAGGATTGAAATATTCATCTGTTGTTCCATCAGTTTTGTAAATACGTAAAGTTGAAATCAGACTAAGGTAGGATTGAAATCATTCTGGACAGAATCTCATTACTTCCCCTCCAAAAACGTTGAAATCAGACTAAGGTAGGATTGAAATTACAAATTCTTATTTGCCAAATTTGAGGAGGCTTAAGTTGAAATCAGACTAAGGTAGGATTGAAATGAAAGGATCAGCAGTATAAAGGTATGCCTATCAACAAGTTGAAATCAGACTAAGGTAGGATTGAAATCATGTTACCGCATTTATAACAATACCATCCTTTTGCTCTGTTGAAATCAGACTAAGGTAGGATTGAAATTATCTTACAATGATGAATTCCCAAACGGCATATATGAGTTGAAATCAGACTAAGGTAGGATTGAAATAGGGAGGGAGATGAAGAAATGAGAGAATGTAAACATCTGTTGAAATCAGACTAAGGTAGGATTGAAAGGTTCTTGAATGATTTCCTAGTCTTGCCATCCATTATGGTTGAAATCAGACCAAGGTGGAATTGAATGAATAGCAAAACTGTACAGCATTTCTAGAATGGATCGACGTTATCTTCGAACCTATGCTGAAGCCTTTCTTCAAATTGGAGATGTCTCGATATTATTGTGCCTGGAGGGGAGCGACTTCCTCATCACTGATCAGAGGAGCCGGTTTCCTCCAGGCAAAAATATTATGAAGATAGAAAAAGAAAAGCTTTTTCACACATCAGTCTATAAAATCATCTAGTTTTGTTTGTTTCATTTTTCTGATGCGGATGAAATCCTCTATATCGCTTATAAACTCCTCAAATACCTTTGCAGGCATCTTTATCTCTGCTATTACCTCTTCCTCACCCTCCTCAAGATCTGCTGTTGAGCATAAGGTTATAGATCCCTCTTCCTTGTTGAACTTGACGTACACTGTATCTGCTGGAATTATCTTAAACACTTGGTTTCCCTCTTCATCGATCTCGCTTATAGTGAGCGTTATAGAATCTCCATACTCTCCACCGAAAACATCTTCTTCCTCATCTATTTCTATCCTGTCCTCTCTCATGGTCCCCTTCTTTCAAAACCTTTTCAGAGAGACAATTGGTATGGTTTTATAAATTTTGTGACCATTTTCATAAGTAATGAAGATTCTCTACATAACCCCTTTGAGGGGTGGGATTGGGCACTGGAGTAGATGTCTGATAGAAGAACTTGATAAGATGGCAGAGGTTACGATAGTAACATTCAGAAAGAAGAGGAAGGAAGATGATGCCAGACCTTTTACCAGGGTGGATGATCCCTTTATCCTAGAGGCTATAGATCCAGATAGACCTTACTATCTCATAGAGTACAACAATCCCAAGACTTTGGAGGATACAGTTAATTTAACTCTAAAGATCAAGCCGGATGTCGTTCATTTCATCATGTGGGCAGGTCCTCAGATTCTATGGTTTTTGAAAGGCTATACAAAAAGGTTAAAAGAGCTATCCATACCAAACGTAGCAACTCTGCATGAGGTCTATCCTCACATAGCAACAGAGGAGGAGAAAAGAGAATTCCTGGATTCCTATACCTACATAGATCATCTTGTTGTCTTAACTGAAGATGCTAAGAGAGATCTAGATGAATCTGGTATAGGAATACCCTCTACTGTAATACCTCATGGAAACTATCATGCCATGGATAAAAAATTGGTTGATAGAAAGAGAGCAAGAGAGATTCTTGGAGAAAAGCTAGGAATCAAGATAGGAGAAAATGTTAATGTTGTGGGATTTTTTGGTTTTATAAGGAAATATAAAGGGTTGATATACCTGATAAGATCTGCACCCAAAGTTCTGGAGAGATTTCCCGATACCATATTCTTTGCAGCGGGATCTGTTGAGCTTGATGAGGATCCCTCCATCTATGATAGAGAGATCAAAAAGCTCGGTTTAGAGAATAAATTCTTTCTCTACAAGAACTATGTTGAGGGACAGGAATTCTTTGAGTCTGTGTTCAAAGCTTCAAATGTGATGGTCTTTCCATACATCGGAATAAGTCAGAGCGGCGCCATGATAACTTCAATATCCATGAAATGTCCTGTCGTAATAAGCGAGATAGGCTCTTTTATAAGGGAGCTGAAAGAGAAGGGAGTGATAAGAACCTCTAAGCCCGGAGATCCAGATTCTATAGCTAGCGAAATCTGCTGGGTTTTAGAAGATAAAGAGAGGGCAAGAAAATTAGCAGAACATGCTTATGAAGTTTTTTCCAAGGATTACAGCTGGGAAAAGATAGCAAAGAGATATATGGAGGTTTACGAAAAAGCGATCAGAGGAATCTGAGTAGCTCTATCATATCATCTATAACAACATCTGCATACTCTTCGAGATTTGCTTTTGGTCTATAGGCTATACCTAGACCCGCTGTACTCAGCATGAATCTATCGATACTCCCATCACCGATCGCAATAGTTTCAGATGGATCTATATTTAATTTCCTACAGATCTCTTCTAAGGCTTCGCTTTTACAAACAGAGTATGATCTGCAATCTCCTATTTTATCAACAGGGTTCTTGTTATGCGGAATTACTACGCCTGTTATTATTCCATCCTTAACAACGAGCTCATTTGCAATGACAAAATCTATCTTTAATCTATTAGCAAGATCCTTAGCTGCTATGTCATAGCTATTGCTTATTATTGCGGTCTTTATTTTTTTCTTCCTTATCTCATCAAAAACCTCGGGCACGTTATCGTTGAGTGGTATTGATCTGAAGATTTCCAGAAATTCTTCTACGCTCATACCCTCTAAGAGTTTTGCTATCTCCATGGTTTTCTTGTAGTTTGGTATCTCCATGGATATTATCCTGTCAACTTCATCTCTGAAACCTTTCCTATCAGCGATGACATAGATCGTTCTTCCAGAAAGGAGGGTATCGTCCATATCAAATGCTATCAGTTTATAGTTCATGGAATGGAATCGGAAACGGTTTTTAAACTGTTCCCTGATTTGAAGACCATGAAACGTGTGTTACCTTTGATCTTGATCCTTTCCCTGCTCTTTATCGGATGTTTTGAGAAGAGTGGAATGAAGGTGATGTCTGAGGCTTTCAAAGATGGAGAGTTTATTCCCGAGAAATACACCTGTGATGGAGAAAATATCAATCCTCCTCTAAACTTTTCGAACGTACCAGAGAAGGCTAAATCACTTGCTATAATCATGGAAGACCCGGATGCGCCGGGCGGGACATTCACTCATTGGATCGTGTGGAACATACCAGCGAGCGTAGAAGGGATAAGAGAAGGTGAGAATATCAGCTATCCTCAAGGTAGGAATGATTTTGGGAAGATAGGTTATGGAGGACCTTGTCCTCCTAAAGGGTCTGTGCATAGATACTATTTCAAGGTCTATGCTCTGGATACCTTTCTTGATCTTCAGGAAGGCTCAACAAAAGACGATTTAATTAAAGCAATGTCTGGACATGTTTTAGATAAAGCAATGCTTATGGGGAAGTATGGGAGGTGAAATCTAGCATTTTAATTACCCACAAACTTCATACATACGCAACCTGTTTGAGTATATCTTTCTTCAATTCTTTCCTGATAGCTTTTTTCCTAACAAGATCAGCTTTCCTTCCTAGGAGTTTGCTCAGATAATCCTCTATCTCTATGAATTTGATTAACCCGGGAACCTCCTCAAACTCCACGAGTATATCTATATCGCTCTTTCTGTTGTTTCCCCTCTAACAAATGAACCAAAGATTCCTATCTTCTTGATCTTATATTTTTCATAGAGTTCTTTCTTGTGATCTTGCAGAATTTTCTTGATTTTCTCGTTGAAATCCCTTTACAGGTTTTCAATTCCTAATCCAAGATCTATCCCGTCTTTCTGCATCATCGCACTTGCACAGTTTATACAGATATCTCCAACCATTTTGTCTGGAGGGTATTCTTGTCCACAAATTTTGCATTTTGGCATGTTATCACTTTTCACTTAATACTACAACCTCTATCCCAATTTAATTTTATGTATAAAGTGAAGCATGGATAAACAAAGTACAGTCCTAGGATGAATGCAATATTAGGTATTAACCGCTCTTCTTTTGTACAATTCTATTGTTATATAGTATGATCTCTCCTCAAAAAATTTACCTCTATAACTACCTTCTAGGGTTTCTTTTTCTACTTCAAAGGTGTAATCTCCCCCACCTATAGTAAATTTGCATAGACCGGAGTTGTTTGTTATTCTATACAAGCCTGTATACCTTTTCTTTCCTCTGTTGTGCGAAAAGAGTTTCACTTTTGCATTGGGTACAGGTTTTTCTTGGTTATCTACAACAAGAATAGTGATATTAGTCAGATTAGTGTAATTAGCTGTTACATCAACAGTTGTACCATCTAGATACTCAGCATACACATAAGAAACGTTGCCCACTTTCCGTTCCATAAATCCAAAATCCACAAATCCATTACTTTTAGGAAGATTCACTGTCGTGGCATCTACAGGTATCCATGTTCCGTTCAGTTTAACTTCATCCCACTCGTGATTTTCACCTAAACATCGAATTCTTCGGACCTCTATACCGGCAGCATCTGCTAAGTCTCTAAAAATGAGGGCATACTCTCCACAACACCCGAATCTGCTCGTAAGAATCCATAAGGAGTCACTATCATTAAAAACTCTAACACCGATATAGGGTTCGGTGAAAAATATCCAGATA
>CAZGUO010000068.1:0-4916 GCA_964529185.1 uncultured Thermoplasmatales archaeon | reverse complement strand
ATTTTGACCACAAGATTTTTATATAGATGACACATATCAAATTGTTGAAATAAAAAGGGGGAGAGACGAAAGTGAGGAGGGAGTGTGTAGTATTGTTGATAGTAGGGACGCTAGTTATGGGCATGTACTTACCTGGGGCAACCACGGGAGAAAAAACCAATAACCAGTACGTGAAGGGCAGAATAATTGTTGGTTTCGAAGAGGGAGTAAGTGCAGAGAGTCTAGTCGAAGCGTACAGCCTCAATGTTCTATACAAAGATGAGGACTTGGGATTCGCTGTTGTGAAAGTCGAAGAAGGCAAAGAGCTCGAGACCATAAATGAGCTGAAAAATAAGCCAGGAATCAAGTATGCAGAGCCAGATTATATAGTTCATGCCACATTTACACCAACTGCCACACCAAATGACCCCTTATGGCCGAAGCAATGGGGCCCCGTCGCAATTAAGTGCCCAGAAGCATGGGATGAATGCACGGGGAGCGAGAATGTTGTTATAGCAATTATAGATACTGGGGTAGACTACTATCATGAAGATCTCTCTGCAAACATGTGGCACAATCCTGGAGAAACTCCAGATAATGGCATGGATGACGATGCAAACGGCTATATAGATGATTACTATGGGTGGGACTTTGTTAACGATGGTAATCAACCTTATGATGATGAGGGGCATGGTACGCACTGTGCAGGTATAGCTGCAGCTGTCATGAACAATAATGTAGGCATAGCTGGTGTTGTACAGGCAAAGATAATGGCAGTTAAAGTGTTAGATCGTACTGGATATGGTTCTGCATCCGATGTTGCGAAAGGTATAAAGTATGCAGCTGACAACGGTGCAGATGTAATAAGTATGAGTCTGGGTGCATCAGAAGGTTGCAATGTTCTAAAGGATGCTTGTCAATATGCATGGGATAAAGGCGTTGTGCTGGTTGCTGCTGCGGGAAATGATGGAGTACCAGATGTATGCTATCCAGCTGCATACGATACAGTCATAGCTGTTGGAGCAATCAATCCCAATAAAAAGCTATGCCAGTGGAGCAACTATGGTGATAAACTAGAATTGGTAGCTCCCGGAGATAAAATCTTCTCTACGTATCCAGGAGACGATTATATATTCCTCAGCGGTACAAGTATGGCAACACCTCATGTTGCAGGAGTTGCTGCACTTGCAAAGGCTATGTTTCCAAGCTATACCAATCAACAGATAAGAAATCTGCTTGATACTACTGCAGATGATCTTGGAGATCCTGGAAGGGATGATTATTATGGCTATGGTCTTGTCGATGCAACATTTGATAACAGATCCGAAGTCACACCTGTGGTTAAGATAAAGGTGCATAGAGTAAAGGCATTAGATAATATAGATCCTGGATCTCGTAGCGCAGAATGGTACTACACAATAGAAGCTTTTTCTGGGAATAAAGAAGAGAAAATAATAAACCTAAATGGACAAGAGCAAAAATGGTTATTCTGGTACATAATTGTATGGAATCATACAGATGATTGGACGGTAGATGAGCTACATACTCTGCAAGTCTACGAGCCACAGGTAAAGATAGTGATTACACTGAAAGACCATGATCTGATATACGATGATACCGCAGATATAAGCAGTAATCCAGAGAGGAGAAAATTTGTCATGTTCTATGACCTAATAAAAGATTCCATCCTTCCTAACAGCGATGAAGTAGAGACAGATGGAGAATGGTTACTCACAAATGGAGAGTTCGATGGGAGTACAGATGTTGATGAGGATGATGCAGCCTTCTGGTTCGATATTTCTGATAACTATGAGCCACCAAAACCCAATCTGGAAGCATCAGGAGATTTACACTGGGATAAGGTAGAGCCCGGCGAAACACTTACAGCAGAGATCTATGTCTGGAATGCTGGAGGAGAGGATCCATATGGTTGGTGTGAGAACAATCTAAATTGGAAAATAGAAAGTTATCCGGATTGGGGAAAGTGGTCATTCAGTCCAAAAAGCGGACAAAATCTTAAACCTAGTGATGGAAGGGTGAAGGTGAGCGTTAAACTTGTTGCGCCCAATGAAAGAGGAAAAACTTATAGCGGATCCATAAAGATAGTGAATACAGATGACCCATCAGATTACAAGATCATCGATGTATCTCTCAAAACCAAAGGAGTGAAAAATACACAAAACCTCAATGATTTACAAGTTAGCTTTGATAAACCTCTACTCAGATATATACTCCAGAAACTTGGAATCCTAGAGGCATTTTTCAACCTTATCTCAAAGCTCTTCAGTATCTAAAACTACATACCGAAAACCTGACCCTCTCTATTCTTTATTTTGTAAATTCGTCAATTTGACATAATTTCTTTTTGATATTTTGTCAAAGAACAAATAAATATAGTAACATGCAAACATTATACATGTTAACAATATTAGTGGAGGTTGGGGAAGATGGGAGGGATGAGGAAGGTAGGGTTGACGATAAAAGCAATTAGTTTATTTATAACTTGCATACTCTTGACAACCTCGATAAGTGTAGCTGTAGAAAGCCAGATCTTCAACTCAACCTCAGATAATAAGATCTCAACAGATGACCAGATCAATCTATCGATTGAGGATAGAGAAAAGTTGGAGAAGATATCCAGGGAGATGATTGAAGAGCTTAATAACTACACTAAAGATCTTGATGATGTTTTGAGTAAGGCATCTTCATCAAAAGAAGATGTCAAGGAATTGTATGAAAATCTTTCAGAAAAGTTAATGAACGATTTTTTGTCGGATGAAGAATTAGAAAATATAACAATAGAAACGGATAATGATACACTCTTAAGACTGATTGATATCCTCTCGAGGGAAATAGAAAACTTCAGCGAGCATTTCAATGAAGGGATAAATGAAGAGATAGAAAAGTCGTACCAAAAAGAGATATCACTAAGAGACTCCTCACTCTATGGAGAAGAAATAGATCGGGAAACACAAGAGAAGCAATCCATCGGACAGATAAATACTCTATCTACCGATGAGAATTCTAAAGAAAAGATAACATCTGTTAAAAACGAATCCACCAACCTCTCTAAGATAATGGCTTTTATAGATAGATTTTTTGATAAAAATTCGCCGTTAAAAGATTTGTTAACCGAAACCATATACAAACTTTCTCCGATTGACTTTTCCGATGATGCTGAAAGGAAGAATATAGGAAAAACCGAATTGGACGATGATCAGATAGGCGCAGAAAGCCTTGGAGGGGGATTGAGTGAAAATCCAAATCCTACATATATGGAGACAGAGGATCTCGGCCAAATGTCAGCTGAATCTTCTGAAGAAACGGTACCAACAACCTCAACGGAAGAGAGCTATACAGAAACACAAGATCAAACTACAACTGCCAAATCTCCATCAGATGTACTCTCTTCATCGCATTTACTCTGGATCGAAACTGCTGGTGGAATTGATCCAGGCGAATTCAAAACCACGAAGGCATTTGGAAGCAATGAAGAGAGCGAGAGTGAAGATAGTAGCATAGATTACTCGCTTGCAGATAGGTGGTACATATACCATAGTGGTGACAGGATAGAGATTCCTTTAGCATTACATTCGATTGTAGACCTAAATGTTCTTTCTGTAGAAAAGATTGAGGTGATCATTGGCGGGGAAATCTTCGAAGTCAAACCACACTTTGGCGGTCTTGATATAGGAGATGTAATACTGCTGGGCATACTGGGATATCACCTAATTTTATTGAAATTTACAATAAAAGCCCTTCTACTCGTGGGCAAAGGACTACTAATACCACTCATTCTTGAAAAGATATACAAATTTGGTTGGAAGGTATTATCAAGCATTTGGAAGACTCTATTTGGTATAACATTCGCTGGATTGTTGTTGGAAATGTACAACAATTTTGTCTCAACATTATCGAAGAAAGTCTTACCGATACTCGGAGAATGCATAGATAAGGCTATAGACTGGGTAGTAGAGTACTTCCTGCCTGCGTTGGCAGGTTGGTTAATGGAAAAAGCGATACCCGCAATAGTAGAATTCATCAAAATCTTACCAATGATTATCTACGATCTGATACGATGTGTGAATATAGCTGTCATAAAGGCGATGGAGATAGGAGAAGTTCTTTATGAGGCGATAAAACACTTCTCCATTGAGATACTAGGCGGAACAGAATTTACTGTTACTATGGGGAGGACGGTCGTTGGTAGCAAAAGCGGAGCAGAGAGATATCTAAATATCTTTGACGTAATGGAAATGAGTCCACTAGTTGCATACATACGTGAAGGCTGTGATGGCAAATATGCGATAGTAAATCTGACCGTAAAGAGTGCTAATAAAACCAGAGACTGGCTTAGAGTTGGAATAATAATAGATGATGACTATCAGTCTGGAGATGGAAATGGATACGAACATTTCACTAGTAAATACATTCCAACGGCAGAACAAGCCGGTTACAGCGAAGGTTATATGGAGGGATATCAACAGGGATACAGCGATGGATACAATGCAGCATCATCTACAGAAACAGATAGCAATAGTGCATCATCTGAAGAGGCTACGGAAGATACACCTACAGAATCTTCCAGCTGGAGTGATGAATGGGGAAGCAGTGCACCATCTGGTGGACAATCTTCAGGTGGTGAACAATCAGAAGAATCAGAAAATGTACCACCCGTTGCCGTGATCGATGGACCATCTTCTGGAACTGTCGGTGAGGTATTAACATTTACCGCAGAAGATAGCTTTGATGTCGATGGAGCTATAGTGAGATATGACTGGTGGTACAAGGGAATGTGGCACAACAATCTGGGTGATACAATACAGATAGTGTTTTACTCTCCGATACCGCACACCAAGACCATAAAGGTCAGAGTTCATGATGACGATGGAGATATCGACATAGCTACAACCACTTGCTACATAACGTTGTGGTAA
>CAZGUO010000067.1:0-4992 GCA_964529185.1 uncultured Thermoplasmatales archaeon | reverse complement strand
AAAGTTTATTTTCCATCTGACCTGCTTGAAAAACACAAAGAATTTTTTGATGAGATTTGGGGTAAAATTGGGAAAAAAGAGATAAAGTCAAAAAGGGGTGAATAGAGTGAGCATGAAGATCAATCCGACAGCCAAATCTACCTTGATAATGGTGGTTTTGCTACTGGTTGGACTAATATTTGGAGCAATCGTAGCGAACAAAACCTTTTCAAAGATCGAAAAAAGGATGGAAGAAAAATACGGAAAGAGGATTACAGAAGCAGCCAAACAGATGTACATCTTTAGGACGGTTATCGTAGCAATAAACATCTTTCTGTTACTGGGTCTACTTGCTCTCTATGTCAACAGTTTTCTAAAGACATCCTCTAATTTCATGCTAGGTCTCTCGATATTTGTAGCTGTATTATTCATCCAATCAATCCTATCTCTTCCTATCCTTCACGCCGCCTTCGGATCGATACCATCATTCAGTCTTGTGGGTGCTCTATCGAATATCTTCGAAACCATAGCCCTAGTTATACTGTTCTACCTGAGTATGGAATAAATTGGGAAAGAATTTGGAAAAATTTCGGTAAAACAATATAAATTTCTATAGTAAAATACAAAATGGTGATAAGATGAAAAAGATGGTACCAATAGTGATAATTGGTATAATGGCACTATCTATATGCGCGAGTGCCTTTGCTAAACCAATGATGGGAAAGATAGAGAAACCCAGAACCGATAATATCTGTAGATTAAAGATACTGGGAAAATGGGGGTATATCGGAGATAACGAAACAAAAGGCTATTTTGTTGCGAAGATAAAGAAGGTGAGAAGAGCACTTGTAATCAGAGGGATGTGGAACACAACAGACAATGCGGAGAAGGGGAGAATATTTGGAGTGGTTAAGAGATGCTATTTCAACGGAATAATAAGAACAGCCAACAAAACAATACCTGTGATAGGACTTCTCAAGATAGACAGAAACAAACACATCATGAGAATGAAATGGATGACGCCGCAAGATTACGGCTGGGCAGTGGGCAAGATAAAGGTAGAAAGACCCTCTATCTAACCAACTCCTCGTAAACGCAAAGGATCTTTCCACCAACAACATCCCATGAATACAATCTCTCCACCCTCTCTCTGCCCTTTTTTCCTAAATCTCTCATCTTTTCGGGATTACTTAACATATCAAGTACAGCTCTCGAGAGCTGACCAGGTCTATTAGGTTCTACAATCTTTCCGCATCCTCTGATTATCTCTGGAACACCTCCCACATTTGTTCCTATAACTGGTAAGCCGGATGCCATGGCTTCCAATAATGTTATACCAAACGATTCTCCAGTTATAGAAGGAAGAATCAAGAGATCCGAAGATCGATACAACTCTGGCAGATCTCTGTCAGGAACATAACCTAAAAATTCTACATTGTTATCTATATCCAACATTTTTGATAGAGATCTCATGAGAGGTAATAATCTACCTTTTCCAGCAATCCTTAACTTAATCTCATCATCCTTCTCTACAACCTTCTTCATGGCATAAAGGAGAACATGTAATCCCTTCTTTGGAACAATTCTTCCAACGTACAGTAAATTCTTACCAAACTCTTTCTTCTCCCTGGGTTTGAATCTGTTAATATCAACACCATTTGGAATAACAAGTATATCATCTCTATCCGTGAAATACTGTATAAATCTTTTTGCAGCTTTACTAACCGCTATGATCTTGTCAACTTTACTCAATCTCAACCTGTACCTTGGATAACTGTAGCTTATAGCCTGCCAAAAGTATTCAAGCTCTGGTAAAAAAGAAACCGTATGGGTTGTTAGTACAGAATGTATTCCCAGCTTATATGATATGTATATCGCAGATAAAGGCAACCTCGAAAACGCGTGATGTGAATGCACAAGATCAACATCTTTCAAAACATCTCTGAGTTTTGATTTGAGAGAAGGAGAAATATTCAGTTTGAAAAGAGGATCTCTTGGGCCTGGTGTTTCTATAACCCTAACATCGATATCCACATCATCCTTCACCTCATTTGTAACTATGCATACCTCTACACCTTTGTTTTTTAACCAATTAGCTAGTTCTCTAACATGAGATGCTACTCCTCCTTCATGAGATGCAAACCACTCTGTTACCAAAGCTACTTTCATACTTTTCAAAGAGCATAGAGCGATGTTAAAAGCTTTTCCTTGGGATATATTATTATAGTCGATACTGTAATTGAGAGAAATGTGAAAAGAAGAAAGAACGCATTTACGTTAATCTCAGAAAATATATACGCATTTGTCACCAAAGCTTTGAAAAGCGAGGTTGGAAAGAAGTTAGAAAAGCTGATAGGAGAGTCTACGGTATACGGTAAAGTAAAGAGAGAGATCAAAAGGTACAGAGAAAAGAGGCTGGAAGAAAAGGTACTGTCTTTACCTCTACCACGGCATGTGGCAATAATAATGGATGGAAATAGAAGATATGCAAGAAGTTTGGGTTTATCTGAAGAAGAAGGCTATCTCATGGGGAGAGAAAAACTGAAAGAGTTGCTCGAATGGTGTTTCGATCTAGGAATAAAGGTGCTGACCGTGTATGCATTTTCAACCGAAAACTTCAAGAGGAGCAAAAAAGAGGTTGAAACCCTCTTTAGGTTGTGTAAACAAGCCATAGAGGAAGCCACAAAGGATGAGAGAATCCACGAAAATAGAGTAAGAGTGAATGTGATAGGCAGATTGGATTTACTTCCTGAAGAAATAAGAAATGCTGCTAGAGATCTTATGGAGAAAACAAAAGACTATAACGATTATATATTTAATGTAGCCCTAGCCTATGGAGGTAGACAGGAGATAGTTGATGCGATAAAGGGTATAGCAAAGGATGTAAAGGAGGGAAAACTAGATTTGGAAGATATAGACGAAAAGACAGTATCATCTTATCTCTATACTAAAGACATACCAGATCCTGACCTCATTTTGAGAACATCCGGTGAAGAAAGAATTTCTAACTTTTTGCTATGGCAATTAGCGTATTCAGAGCTATACTTTGCTGATGTTTATTGGCCTGTCTTCACGAAGGAAGATTTCTTGGAAGCCATATACACATATCAACAGAGAAAGAGGAGATTCGGAAGATAAATCAAATCTTTCCTTTTTCAATCTCTTCGGCAATCTTTTCCAGTTTTTCGAATTCCCTATAGATAACAACATAGATGATAAATCCAGAGAATACAAAAACCAGAGAAAGTGCCAGAATACCTTCAAAGAGTGCAGATCCCATCAGGAATAGCGAGGAGATTGCAAGAATTATGCCTACTGCAATGAGAGAGAGGGATATCTTCCTTGTTTTCGATCCATACCTTTTCATGCGCCCTGCGCCTGCTGGGTCGATTTTATGGCATTTTCAAGTTTTTTCTGTAGTTCGGTTAACCTCTCTCTTGTTCTTTCCTCCTGCTTTTCCAGGGTGGTTTTTCTAAGTTCATAGGTTTCTTTCTCTTCCTTGAGGTCGTTTAATAGTTTGTTTTTGTCGTCCACCTTCACAAGAAGGGAGCCTATACTTTTGTAGATCTCCCCATTTCCTTTAACCTTTTCAACCTCTTCTATCGCGTGTTCAAGCTCCCTTAATCTTATTTCAACCTGTTGTCTCTGTTGCGTTATCATCTGTAGTTGAGATCTCAACTGCTGAAATCTTGCGATTTGGTCTTGAATCTGCTGAGGTATTTCTTCTGGCATGGTAGGGGCATAGGAAAGGCATTTTAAAAGGTTAATGGTACAGTAATTTTCTTGCTATTGATGAGAAGTCAAAATCCTTTATTATCCTCATTTTGTTAAACATATATTTCCTTATGAGAGGATCCAGAGTTATCAGATCTCTCTCCTTTAGATATCTTATCTTTTCCATCTTATCTTCCTTGTAATCTTGATAAGTTGGATACGCAGATATCATCACCGTCTCGAACTTCCTGTTAGCTAAAAAGATTGTAGAATCTGTTTCTAGCTTTTTGAGATCATCCTGATTAGGTGGCTTATTCGGGTTGTATTTAATGTGATAAAAAGCCAGGATCTCAAAGCCCAGTTTATCCAGATTAGGAATAACGATTCTCCTTATCAGATCTCTTTCTATCAAATCATTTTTTATCTTGTTAACCGTGTTTCTAGAAATAGAGATCTTCTTTGCCAAATTAGTGGAGTTGAGAAAAGGTTCTTCAATCAAACCCAGAAGTACCTTTTTCTCTTTTTCATTCATCGCGCAGTTCTCTCTACCTACAAACCAGAATTTTTTACCATCTGCATGCTCCAAACCAAAAGATCTTGCCAATAGCCTTGAATAATCAAAAAACCTCTCTATTCTACTAATATCAAAAGGAAATATAACTTCCAAAGGGTATTCCTTATCAAATAAACCCAGCCTACCAAAAGTTTCTGTTCTCACATCGTTTATCTTTCCTATATTGGTGTAATCTCTAGAAAAGCTTAGAGAAAAGCCTTTATCTCGCTCCCCTATGGATAGGAATATCTCTTCAGAGATTTCTATAGCCTTCTTTGTAGCTTTTACCCTCTCTTCCAGAGGTATAACAGGATTAAAATTGCTATGAATAACAGCCAGAAGTTCTCCACCTATCTTATTTACCATAGGTATATAGAGAGATCTCAAAATGCCCATATTGAACAATCTTCTTTTTATTGAGTAAAAGGAGGAGGGCTTAACATCAAGTATAGATATTATCTCTCCGTCTCCCAATTCAGAGTATCTGATCAGACCATACATCACCTTTTTTTCCAAGAATGTCAGGGATTTCCTCTTCACATTTTGGGAATGGGAAGTCAAATAATAAATTTTACCATTTAAAATGTAGAATTGCACAAATTTCAGGTTTGTGTAGAATAAAATTACAATTAATAGAGGATGAAATGAAAAATTTATAAACAAAAAAGTTTTTTCATGTCTCAGCAAGTGAAAAAGGGGGAAATAAAATGGGTCTAACAGTGACAGAGAAAATCATATCGAAACAC
>CAZGUO010000066.1:0-5013 GCA_964529185.1 uncultured Thermoplasmatales archaeon | reverse complement strand
AGAGAAGATGATCAAGGAGTGCTTTGATAGAGCCTTGGAGAAACTCAAAAATCTGGATGGTAAAGATTATGAGAGGATCGTAGAGGGCCTCATGAGATCAGCCATCAAGGAGATAGGGAGGGATTGTATAATAGTACCTTCCAGAGATGAGGATGCGAAGATGGCTAAGAAATTGGGATTAAAAGTTGAAAACAGGAAAATAAGATCTGCAGGAGGTTTCATAGCAAGATCTAAAGATGGTAGGATAACTATAGATAACAGATTTGAAAGCATACTCAGAAGAAAGGAGAGAGAGATAAGGGCAAAGGTGGGAAGTATCTTGTTTGGAGGTGAATAGAGCTGGATACCATAATATATCTGGCGATAGGACTTTCCGGATTCGTCATTGCCATCATGGTTTACAGATCTGTACCCTATATAAGATTTGCATATCCAACCGCAAAGGTCGAATCCATAGGAAATCCTTTCATTACAGAAAAGGCTCTAAATCAGCTTTTGGAAGCGAGATCTCTAAACTCTTTTAAAAGTTTGGTGAACTCCTACAAGGATTTTAGTGTGGATGGAGAAAAGGCTGAGGAGATCCAAAGATCTTTAGATCTGAACATGATAAATTCTGTTGAAACACTAAAGGAGGATAGCCCAAAGGATTTAAGAGGGTTTTATGATCGTTTTGTGGAATTTTTAGATAGTTACAATCTTAAAAATTTTCTAAAAGCAAAGATAATGGGTTTAGAATTGGATGTGACCCCATTTTCAAAAGATTTTAGGAAAATTGTAGATTTGATTAAAGCTGCAGATAGAGAGGAGATACCTAAGATACTTGGAGAATATGGTTTTAACATCTCCGCAGATACCGATCCAATAGATGTAGAGATTCAGGTGGATAGATATGTTATAGAAAGATTGAGGGAGGCAAAGGTTCCTAAGGTAGCAAGGGAGGCGAGAGACGAGTTTGTGGGGAGATTAGTAGATATAGCGAACATAAGGAATCTGATCAAGATGAAGATGAGTGAGATTTCTCTAGATGGATATGAGAGATTGTTTTTGGGAGAGGGTAGAGAGATAGCCGAATGGAAGTTCAAAGATTTGTTTATGACTAAAAATTTAGATGAAGTCATACTGGGATTAGAAGGCACATCTTACTATGATACGATCAAGCAAGGATACGAAGAAAGTAAGAGACAAGGCAACACTCAAATTTTGGAGATCAGTTTAGATAAGATGATGCTGAAATCTGTAGGGGATATATCAACGAGAAACTTTCCTTTTCTTGGTCCTCTACTCAAATTCATTGTATCAAGGTACTTCGAGATAAGAAACCTTAAAGTCATAGTTAAAGGTATTGAAGAGAATCTCCCAAAGGATAGGATAAAACCCCTGCTGGTAATTGGTGGTTGATATGAAGATAGTCGCGATATGTGATGAGGATACAGCAATAGGTCTGGAGCTTGCAGGTGTACATGAGGTGTATGTCCCTGATGGGGATGAAAGAGAGATATTCCATGATATTATAGAGAGAGAGGATGTTGGCATCATGTTTATAACAGAGGATGTAGCGAAATCTATAAGTAGAGATCTCAAAGAGTTCTTCCTCCAAGGTAAGGAGTTTCCCATAATTGTTGAGATCCCCGGAAAAGAAAAGGTGGAAGGTTACATTGATAATATATCCTCTCTGATAAAGAGGGCGGTCGGCGTAAGCGTAGAAAGGAGGGCGCTGTGACATGAAAGAAGGTAGAATAATAAAGATATCTGGTCCAGTCGTTGAAGCTAAGGGAATGAGAGGAGCAAAGATGTACGATGTCGTCAGGGTTGGAGATGAGAACCTTATAGGTGAGATAATAAGGCTAAACGAGGATGTTGCAACGATACAAGTTTATGAGGAGACAACTGGATTAAAACCAGGAGAAAAAGTGATCTCTACTGGAGAACCACTTTCTGCAGAGTTGGGGCCAGGACTGTTGACAAATATATTTGATGGTATCCAGAGGCCCCTCGTTCAAATCAAGGATAGCGTTGGAGATTTCATTACAAGAGGTGTTGATATACCTGCGTTGGATAGAAAGAAGAAGTGGAAATTTAAACCTGTAGCAAAGAAGGGAGATAAGGTTGTTTCTGGAGATGTGATTGGTGAGGTGAAAGAGACTAGCCTGGTTGTGCATAAAATAATGGTACCTCCAGGTGTTGAGGGTAAGATAAAAGAGATAGTTGATGAAGGAGAGTTTACAGTAGAAGATACCATAGCAGTGGTTGAGGGTAAAAAAGGAAAAGCAGAGATAAAGATGATGCAGAGATGGCCAGTAAGAAAGGGAAGACCATACAAAAAGAGATTAGATCCGACAACTCCTCTTGTAACTGGTCAGAGAGTGGTTGACACATTTTTCCCCATAGCAAAGGGTGGAACTGCAGCTATACCTGGAGGATTCGGAACAGGAAAAACGGTGATGCTTCATCAGCTTGCAAAATGGAGCGATGCGGATATCATAGTATATATAGGATGTGGGGAGAGAGGGAACGAGATGACAGATGTTCTGAGAGAGTTTCCCGAATTAAAGGATCCGAGAAGTGGAGAACCCCTGATGAACAGAACAATCCTTATAGCGAATACTTCAAACATGCCCGTCGCTGCTAGAGATGCAAGCGTTTACACTGGTATAACTCTAGCAGAGTACTACAGGGACATGGGTTATGACGTAGCTCTAATGGCTGATTCAACATCGAGATGGGCTGAAGCGATGAGAGAGATATCTGGAAGATTGGAGGAGATGCCTGGAGAAGAGGGATATCCAGCATATCTCGCTTCGAGACTTGCGGAGTTTTATGAAAGGGGAGGAAGGGTTATAACTTTAGGTTCAGGCGAGAGAGAAGGCTCCATATCTGTGATAGGTGCAGTATCTCCGCCTGGCGGCGACTTCTCTGAGCCGGTTGCACAGAATACTCTCAGGATAGTGAAGGTTTTCTGGGCTCTAGATTCGGACCTCGCAGATAGGAGGCATTTCCCGGCTATTCACTGGCTGAGATCTTATTCCTTATATGTTGATAGCATAAGGCATTACTGGGAAAGTATAGGAAAAGGCTGGTATGAGCTGAGATCTAGAGCATTGGCTTTGCTTCAGAAAGAAGCGGAGTTGCAGGAGATAGTTAGATTGGTTGGTCCAGATGCACTGCCTCAGCAGGAGAGAGCCATACTGGAAGGAGCAAGAATGATAAGAGAAGATTTTCTGCAGCAGAGCGCATTTCATGAAATAGATACATTCTGTCCGGAGAAGAAGCAATACGAGATGTTAAGAATAATCTTGAAATTCTTTGATAAGATGGTATCTGCAATCAACAAGGGAATCCACATAGAAGATATACTCAAGATGAAAAGCATAGAGCTCATAGCAAGGATGAAGATAGTTGACAATGAAAAGTTTGAGAAGGAATTTAAAAAGGTAGAAAAAGAACTTGAGAAGGAATTTGAATCGCTCATAGGGGGTAAAAAGGATGGTAAGTAAGGCTAAAGAGTATTCTACCGTAACTCAGGTAACAGGTCCTCTTCTGATAATCGAGGGAGTGGAAGGCGTAGCATATGGAGAAGTGGTAAAGATAAAGACATCAACTGGAGAGGAGAGGACTGGCCAAGTTCTAGAGGCTCATGAAGATAAGGCTGTCGTTCAGGTATTTGAAGGTACAAAGGGTCTGGATACAAAGTTTACATCGGTGAGATTTACCGGAGAAACGATGAAGATAGGTCTGTCAAGAGATATGCTGGGGAGAATATTTGATGGCATGGGCAGACCAAGAGATGGTTTACCAGATATAATTCCAGAGAAGATGAGGGATATAAATGGTTTGCCAATAAATCCAACTGCTAGAGAGTATCCAAGAGAGTTTATAGAGACTGGAATATCGGCCATAGATGGCATGAATACCCTTGTAAGGGGTCAGAAGCTACCAATATTCTCAGGCTCTGGTTTACCTCACAATGAGCTCGCTGCTCAGATAGCGAGGCAAGCCAAAGTTAAAGGTAAGGGAGAGGAGTTCGCTGTAGTTTTCTGTGCGATGGGAATAACAGAGGAGGAGGCAAACTTCTTTATAAAGAATTTCAGAGAAACTGGAGCCATAGAGAGAACTGTTGTTTTTCTCAACCTTGCTGATGAGCCGACGATAGAGAGGATTATACTGCCAAGAATGGCTCTCACATGTGCAGAGTATCTTGCTTTTGATCTGGATATGCATGTTTTGGTTATATTGACTGATATGACAAACTATGCAGAGGCTTTGAGAGAGATATCAGCAGCTAGAGAAGAGGTTCCAGGAAGGAGAGGATACCCTGGATATATGTACACAGATCTCGCTACGATCTATGAAAGAGCCGGAAGAATCAAAGGAAAGAAAGGATCCATCACCCAGATTCCCATACTGAGTATGCCAGACGATGATATCACACATCCAATTCCTGATCTTACAGGCTATATAACCGAGGGGCAGATAGTTTTATCCAGAGAGCTACACAACAAGGGCATATACCCTCCGATAGCTGTCCTTCCATCTCTATCTAGATTGATGGCTAGAGGGATAGGCAAAGATAGAACGAGAGAGGATCATGCTCAGGTTTCTGATCAGTTGTATGCTGCGTATGCGGAAGGTTGCGACCTCAGAGATCTTGTAGCCATAGTTGGAGAAGAAGCATTATCAGAGAGAGATAGAGCATATCTCAAATTTGCTGACGAGTTTGAGAGGAGATTTGTCTCTCAAGGAAAGGATGAGGATAGATCTATAGAGGAAACTTTGACCATAGGATGGGAGCTCTTGTCCATAATTCCAAAGGCTGAGTTGAAGAAGATAGATCCGAAATACATAGAGAAATACTATCCAAAATCAGAGAGGGAGCATGAAGAGTGAGATAATAGAGGGGGTAAAACCTACAAGGATGGAGCTACTCAGAATAAGAAAGAGATTGGAATTAGCTGAGAAAGGTCACAAGCTCTTGGAAGACAAAAGGGATGCGCTTATAGAGAGATTTTTCAAATC
>CAZGUO010000065.1:0-5198 GCA_964529185.1 uncultured Thermoplasmatales archaeon | reverse complement strand
ATGATAATGCCTGTCCGATTTGACTTGCAATTCACTCCAGCATCTTCACCATCTGAGCATGAGGGACTCCCTGAATGTACAAAACGCATTCTGGATTTACATAGCCTAATCTGATTGCACACTCAACGGTTCTTTTTCCAACGAGATTTGCAATAGTAGCCTCTTTGAGATAAGCCTCAAAGGTTTTTTCATCAACCAGTCTTCCTCCATAAAAGGTTTTCTTGACATGCAATCTAAGTTTTCCTTCTTTCAATCTTTTTCCTAAAAGTTCCTCGTCACATGCTCCTATAAGAATATCCTCACCTTTTTTGTACAGCTTCATGCTTATCTTCATCTTTCCATCTCTTCCCAAGATATACTCTGTAACTCGAGATTAATATCCATTTCGAATTTTTTACTTTTTACACATCATCAGGCTTATTTATCGGGATATGAATACTTGGATTGCATGAAGGCGATGGTGCTGAAAAAGATTGCAAACGTGGATAATGAGCCTCTAGAGCTCGAGGATGTGCCTACTCCAAAACCTTCTGGCAAGGAGATTCTTATAGAGATATCTGCTTGTGGAGTTTGCCATACTGAGCTGGATGAGATCGAAGGAAGAAAAATGCCAAAATTACCTGTTATCTTGGGTCATGAGGTCATTGGCAGAGTAAAAGAACTTGGGGATAAAGCGAAGAGATCCAGGCTCGGAGAAAGAGTCGGTGTTGCTTGGATATACTCTGCATGTGGATCTTGTAAGTTCTGCAAAAGTGGAAGAGAAAACCTTTGCTACGATTTTAAAGCAACGGGTTGTGATGCAGATGGGGGCTATGCTGAATATATGATTATAAATGAAGACTTTGCTTATCCGATACCCGATGTCTTTTCTGATTTGGAGGCAGCTCCTTTGATGTGTGCCGGGGCTATAGGTTACAGAGCCTTGAGATTGACTGGTATGAAAGATGGAGATACTATTGGGCTGTATGGATTTGGAGCTTCTGCACATATTGTTATACAGATTGTAAAATACCTCTATCCAAATTCCAAAGTTTTTGTGTTCACGAGAAGGAGGAATGATGAACCTAGCAAGTTAGCAAAGGAAATGGGAGCTGATTGGGTTGGTATTACTGGAGATACTTCTCCAGAGAAGCTAGATTGTGCCATAGATACGACGCCTGTTGGTATCCCTGTAAAGGAAGCTTTGAGAAACCTGGAGAGAGGGGGGAGATTGGTGATAAACGCAATAAGGAAAGAAACAAAGATTCCTGAACTTGAATATGCTGAATACTTATGGAATGAGAAAGAGATAAAGAGCGTTGCAAACATAACCAGGAGAGATGTGAGAGAGTTTTTGGAGATAGCTTCCCAGATACCTATCAAGCCCGAGGTCAAAAGATTCAGTTTGGAGGAGGCGAATAAAGCTTTGATCATGCTCAAATATGGAAAATATAGAGGAGCAGGTGTCCTAAAAATAGATTAAAGTGCAATAAAAAATACTAAAAACATCTAGACTATACGTCTTCTACTCTCAATGTGATGGGGATGAAAGAGATAATAAAGTTGTTTTCAGAGAAGGGTATCCTAATTGAACCAGAAGCACTGGATTATATATCATCAAAGGATGACCCGATATCCTTTGCACAGTGTATGATATCAAAATTTTCTGGATCCTCTCTGGTTTTAACCTTGGAGGAGATCAAAAAGATAGAGCATTATGAAGAGGAAGAGGGGGAAGGAGAAGAAGAAAAGCACGAGACAAAGGTTTTTGAAAAGACCCCTGTCGGAACGGGAGAAAAAGTTCTAGCCAAAGAGTATGAGTCTGAGGTGAAGATAATAAGAGATGTGACTGGAAATATAACATGCAAAGGCGAGGTTGAGGATTTCACAAAGCTTTTCAACAGCAGGTACAGTAAAATAAAGAAGATATTTCAATCGCAAAGGAGGGCGCTGAGAAATTCCATACCGATAAAAAAGATCAAAAATGGAAAGATAAAAGAAGCACAGATCATAGGGATGGTCAAGGATATCAGAACGACTCAAAAAGGTTATAGGATAGTTGAAATAGAGGATGAGGAAGACTCTATAACCATTTTGGTTCCAAAAGATGATCCACGCTTGTATCAACAGGCTCAGGAGATCGTATACGATGAGGTTATAAGCATTAGAATAACATCTGGTAGAAATGGTCTGTTTATTGCACAAAGCATATCATATCCAGATATCAGTGTCAACCATAAAAAGAACAAATCCGATGTTCCCGTCTATGTTGCTTTCCTTTCTGATACCCATATTGGGAGTAAAAAATTCCTGAAGGATCACTGGAATAGACTGATAAAATGGTTGAATGGCGAGATAGGAAACTCTAGACAGAGAGATGTTGCAAGAAAGATAAGATATATAGTCATACCCGGAGACACCGTAGATGGCGTAGGCGTGTATCCAAATCAAGATAAAGAGCTGGAGATATCTGATATCTACAAACAATATCAGACCCTTGCGGAAGAGCTTCAGAAGATACCAGACCACATAACCATTATCATTCAGCCCGGAAATCACGATGCCGTGAGACCTGCCGAACCTCAGCCTGCTCTCGAAAAAGAGATCCAAGACCTATTCTCTGGCAAGGAATTCATATTCGTTGGGAATCCCTGTTACTTTTCTATCCATGGTGTCGAGATTTTATCTTATCATGGTCAAAGCCTGTTAGATTTTTCAACAAGTATACCTACTTTAAAATATAACCAACCCATAGACATAATGAAGATATCTCTTAAAAAAAGGCATCTAGCCCCGATATATGGAGGGCATACCCCAATAGCACCGGAACACGAGGACTTTATGGTAATAGAGAGAATTCCCGATATATTTGTTACTGGTCACGTTCATCTATCATCAATAGGGGAATACAGAGGTGTAACCCTGATTAATGCCTCCGCCTGGCAGGCGCAGACAAGCTACCAGAAGATGCTTAACTTTGTACCAGATCCTGCCAAGCTACCAATAGTTGATTTAAAAACAGGAAATGCAACATCTATGGACTTCAACGTGGTTTAGATGGACAGGGATTGGATAAAATCGGATGTAGAGAGATACTTCAAGCTTCTCCAGTCAGAGGTAGATAGATGTTATCATATAGCCTCAATAGCAAGAAGTAAGGGTCTAGACCCTTCTAAAAGTGTTGAGATTCCTCAGGCTAAGGATCTTGCAGCGAGAGTAGAGGAGTTGGTTGGACCTAAAGGCATAGCTAAAAAGATAAGGAAACTCAGTGGAGAAATAGGAGATAGAGAGGCTGTAGCGATAGAGATAGCAAGAGAAATAGCAAAAGAAGAAATAAAAAAGCATGGAAAGCTGGAAAAAGCGATAGAACAGGCGGTGAGAACCGGGCTTGCAATAATAACCGAAGGTGTCCTTGTCGCTCCTCTTGAAGGTATAGCAAGTGTTAGAATAGGGAGGAACAATGATGGTACAAACTATGTGGATCTCTACTTCTCTGGTCCAATAAGAAGCGCAGGAGGTACAGGTCAGGCTTTGAGTGTATTGCTTGCGGATGTGGTGAGGAGGGAATTAGGGATAGATAGATATAAACCAACAAAGGGAGAGATAGAGAGGTATAAGGAAGAGATTCCTCTGTATAAGAGAGTTCAGCATCTTCAATATCTTCCGACTCCAGACGAGATAGAGATTATTGTTGGAAATTGCCCGATATGTATAAATGGTGAAGGAACTGAGAAAGAAGAGGTTACAGGCTATAGAGATCTGCCCAGAGTTGAAACAAATAGATTAAGAGGTGGAGCATGCCTTGTTATAGCTGAGGGTCTCTGCTTGAAAGCTCCAAAGATATTAAAGCATGTGTCCAGATTAAATATAGAGGGATGGGAGTTCTTGAAAGATTTTGTTGAAAAGAAGATGAATGGAGAGGATAGCGAGGAAGAGGAAGAAAATGAGGAAGAAACGAATGTTGAGCCTTCTGCAAAGTATTTAGGAGAAGTAATAGCTGGCAGACCTGTACTTTCCCATCCATCCAGGAAAGGAGGATTTAGATTAAGATATGGAAGATGTAGAACCTGCGGTCTCGCATCAACCGCTATCCATCCAGCCACGATGTATCTCCTGGATGAGTTCATAGCCATAGGAACCCAGATGAAAACAGAGAGGCCCGGAAAGGGAACTATAGGTACGCCTTGCGATGAGCTAGATGGTCCACTCGTTCTCCTGAAAAATGATGAGCTGGTTAAGGTAGAGAGTGTAGAGGATGCAAAAAAGATTAGGAGCGAAGTGAAGGAGATCATAGATCTTGGAGAAATACTTATACCATATGGAGAATTCATGGAGAATAATGCCAATCTTTTACCAGCCAGCTACTGTTATGAGTGGTGGGTGCAGGAGCTTCAGAGAAAACTGAATATCAATGCAGATCCTTCCAATATTTCTGAAATATTGAAAGCTGACAAAGAAGTTAAGGAAGTTGTTGAAAGAGAGCTTAGAAAAGAGGTGGATCTTAGAAAACCTGATCAGAGAACAGCATTTGAGATATCCGAAAAATTTGACGTTCCTCTCCATCCGGATTATACACTTTTCTGGCATGATGTAGATAAAGATGATATCCTGTATTTGGTTGGATACGTAAGAAACAATGCGAAGCTGGATGGTAGCAAAGAAGATCTCATCTTGAGATTGCCTTTCGATGAGAGGATTAAAAATATACTCATAGACCTTGGTTTGGTATACAGGATCCAAAATCAAGAATTCAGGATATCGAAATTTTCCTACACCTTGGTGAGAGCTTGTGGGTTAGATATAGAAAATGGCAAACTGAAAGAGAGAGTGAGCATAGAAGAGATAGAGAGGATTTATGCAGACAAAAGGTTGTCCTCGGTGGATGTGGTATCAAGACTGTCTGGAGTTAGAATAAGGGAAAAGGCTCCATCTAGAATAGGAGCAAGAATGGGTAGACCGGAGAAAGCTTCACCAAGAAGGATGCGCCCGCCTCCGCACGTCCTCTTTCCAGTGGGTAACTATGGTGGAAACCAGAGGTTGATAAACTCTGCAGCAGAGAAGGGAAAGATAAAGGTTGAGGTTGGTCTGAGGAGATGTCCAAGATGCGGGAATGTAACGCATAGAACGTTCTGTGATTGTGGAGAACATACGATCAGTCTTGGCAGGGTTGCCGAGAGAGAGATAGATCTAAGAGAGGAATTGAAAAAAGCATCTGATAG
>CAZGUO010000064.1:0-5216 GCA_964529185.1 uncultured Thermoplasmatales archaeon | reverse complement strand
GGGTCTTGCCATCTTCACCCTCGCAAGTCTTTCTCTCGCCTCGGAGGTGAGTATCAGAGAGAGTATTCTCCTTCTCTCTTCTTCTATCTCTTCCCTCTCGAGTTCTTCCTGTTCCTGTATGGCTTGCTGATACGCAAGCTGTCTCTTCAGTTCTTCCAATTTTCTTCTTTTTATCTCTTCTAGATCCTCATCCATATATACTCCTTCAATACTTCTTTAATTCAGGTATTTGTTCTTCTAATTCAAGTTTAACCTCATGGGCAGTATTATCAACAAATGATTGACCTTTAGGGGTTATAACCCTACCTTTTCCTTTAACCTTCGTAACATAGCCTGCCGATTCCAACTGTTGAAGAGCTTTTCTCACTATGGAGCCACTTCCCTTGACAGCATGATATGGTTTTGAACCCCTATCTTTCTTTCCGCCATATTCTGCTCTCAATCTCTCTATACCAACGCTCTTTCTGACATATACCTTTCTAAGTATAGATGCACATCTTATATACCACCAGTCTGGATCCATAGGAGGATTCTCTGCATGAGGTCCAGTCTTTACGAATCTAGCCCATTCTGGGGGTGTGAAGGTTTTATCCTGCTTTAGCTTCTCCGCAAGCTTCTTGATCAATGCATCTGCTGGGACATCATACGCGGTTGTCATGTTTTATTCCCCTTCTAATTCTTAAAAGGTTGTAAGGGGTATTTAACATTAGTTATTTAAGGGTAGCGGAAGATTTTTCTTTAAGCGGTATCCTTCTGTAAGAACCACAACGAGAGCAGTATATTATCAACCTTCCTCTACCCGTCCTTATCCTAGCGTTAACTCCTGGAAGAAGAAATCTGTAACAATTTTTGCAAAACAGGAGCTTGTATTTTTTCGGTATTCTCACCCTGTACTTCATCCCGATCTTTCTAGCTATCTCGACATATCTGTCTGCTCTGTCCATCCTATCTCTCAAAGCCTCTCTTTCGGCGAGCTCAAAAAGCTGTGATATCCTCTGCTTTGCTATAGCTTTATACAATGCCTTTTCCCTTCTCCGAACCTTTCTGGGCATCTCTTACCGCTAAAAAGTTTCCTTTATTTTAACCCTATCTCCGCCTTGTGCGATTAATCTTAACGGTAGTCCAATCACCAATGGACAAAATACGATAAACCCAGATCCTTCAAAAACTTCTTAAATCCCTTCTCTTATTTTTCAGCAAGACAAATGAAGGTGCTGGTAATTTATCACTCGAGGACAGGAAACACAGAGAAGCTCGCAAAGGCAGTTGTTGAGGGTGTGAAATCAGAAGGAGTGGAGTGTGTACTGAAAAGGGCAAACGAGGTCAGGAGAGAAGACTTTCTCGAAGCAGATGGTATAATAGCTGGATCTCCAGTATATTTTGGCAGCATGGCGTCCGAACTCAAAAAGGTATTTGACGATTTTGTTGACATAAGAGAGGAGATGGAAGGTAAAGTGGGGGCAGCCTTTGCTACTTCTGGAGATGACTCTGGTGGAAAGGAAACAACGCTGCTTTCGATAATTCAGGCTATACTGATATATGGGATGATAGTGGTTGGAGACCCGATGGATGCCACGGGGCACTATGGAGTATCATGTAAGGGAAAACCTTCACCTAAAGATCTTGAAAATGCGAAAAAGCTAGGCAGAAGAGTTGCAAACTTAGTTAAGAGGCTGAGAACTTGAGGAAAAAGGTACTCATCGTTTATAAGAGCATTCATAACAAAAATACGGAAAAGATAGCAAACATCCTAGGAGAAATCTTAGATGGTGATACACTCAGAGTTGAGGAGATAGATCACAGCATACTACAGGACTATGATATAATAGGATTTGGTTCCGGAATCTACTTCGGAAAACACCACAAATCACTTTTTGACTTCTTGGAAAGGATAGATCGGATGGAGAAAAAAGCCTTCATCTTTTCAACCAGAACCTTGACACCGCAAACCATTGCTCACAAAAGTCTGAGAAGAGAGCTAACAGAGAGAGGTATGGAGGTAATAGGGGAGTTCTCTTGCAAGGGAGAAAGCAGAGTGGCTCCATTCAAACTCTTTGGAGGGATATACAAAGGCAGACCCAATGAAGAGGATGTGCAGAAAGCTAAGATATTTGCGGAGAGATTGAAGAACAGATTGTGATTATTCTTCCTTCACTTCATCTAAGCTGTAGCTACCCGGCTCCTCCGAGGGTTTTTTCGTGATAAAGAAGTAGAGCTTAGGAATGCTTAACACGATCACTATTGCAACTAAGAAGAGGATGGCCTTGATAACATTGTCTCTGCTCATTCCCGATCCCATGACTTCAGTAATGAGAAAGTACACGAAAGCAACTGCCAATCCTAAACTTAGAAGTCCAACGACTGTAACTATAACTAGTGTTCTGAGATCCTGTCGACCCATCTTCTACCCTCTTCAAATCTTTATGGTTATTCCTCCTCCACCCGAGGTTTGACCACTTGGAAGGAATGGTCTGAGAGCTGAAGCAAGATTAGCCAAGCTCATGGATTGAAGAATTACTTTCCCGGGCCCTCTAAGGGTGGTAAGAAATATCCCTTCTCCACCAAAGAACATTGTCTTTATACCCTTCACTCTCTCTATATCAAATGTAACTGTGGAATCCCATCCAACTACGCTACCTGTATCGACTTTCAGCACTTGGTCTTCTTTGAGATCAAATTCGACAAAATCTCCGCATGCATGAATGAAAGCAGTTCCTTCTCCAAAGATCCTTTCAAGTATAAAGCCCTCGCCACCAAAGAATACAGCACCTAATCTCTTCTGGAAAGCTATATCCATATCCACCGAATCTTGAGCACAGAGGAAGGCATCCCTTTGCACCATAAACTCCCTACCAGAAGAAACCTCTATGGGCTTTATCGTTCCTGGTGCATTTCCAGCAAAAGCCACTATTCCACTGCCTCCTACGGAGGTAAATTCGGTCATGAAAAAACTCTCTCCCGCCAACTTCCTTTTCAATCCTTTCCACATTCCCCCTCTGGCCTTTGCCTCCATATGTATATTTCCGCTCATATAAACCATGGATCCAGCTTCTCCGTATACCTTCTCGCCAGGCTCCAGCTCTATAGTAACTATCTGCAAATTATCTCCCGTAATTTTATACCTCATTCTACCACGCTCACGATAAATTTCTTCGAGCTTTTATAAGTTTTCTGCCCTCTATAAATATAAAATTCATAATATAATTTAGGTAACGATTGTACAAAAAGTCGTTTAAAAAGGTAAACGAACATAAGATTGATGAAAGTCATCGGTCTCATAACCAGCATGAGGGAGGCAAAAGAGCTTGAATATGTAGCGAAAGTTAGAATCGTGGTAAACAGGATACATCTTCTTGCGATGATTGGAAAAGCGAGAAGTGAGAGAAAGAAGAGGCTCGGTTTGTAAGTTTTGGGATTTGTTTGCATTATCGAAGATTTAAAAACATCCAATTCTTTAATCTCAGTTCATGAGCGTGCTTATAGTCTCTTCGACAGAAGATCCCGCTAGCACAAACATCAAGAAATTCCTCCTCGAAATAGGAAAGTGGGAAGATTTTGGTGAACTATTTTCTCATACAGTCTATACAGATAAGAACATAGACTCCATAATTGTAACCATAGATGATCGTCACATAAGACATGAAAATATTGATAAAGAAGTTGAGGAGGGCTTAGGTATAGATATAGATCTATTGATCGTCGTATCTAGGCACAGAAGCAAAACTGGAGAACCTACACTGACAACCCATCCTCTTGGCAACTTTGGCGAAGCAAGGTTTGGCGGAAGAGACAGAACATTTGTCAAATCATCCCCGAAATTGATGACAGAGTTATTGAGATTGCTGAGAAAGCATGCAAAGCAAGATAACCTGTACCATCAGGTAAGTTTTGAGGCCACGCATCACGGTCCATATGTAGATGTTCCTGCTCTCTTTGTTGAGGTTGGGAGCACGGAAGAAGAATGGAGAAATGGGAAGCCTGCGAGGACTGTAGCTAAAGCGGTATATGAACTCCTTTCCACTCACAGATCTGAAGAGGATTTTCCAGATGATATACCTGTGCTTATAGGAATAGGCGGCGGACACTATGTCCCAAGATTTACAGATTTAGCTTTTGAAAAGAAGGTAGCCTTTGGGCACATGATACCCAGCTATCAAATAGAGGCTGGATTGGTTGACAGGGAGATAATTGAGAAATGTATAGAGGCGACACCAGGATTCAAAGGAATTTACATACACAGGAAAGCCATGAAAAAATCTGAGGTCAGGGAGTTTGAGAGGTTGTTTGAAGAAATGCGGATAAAGGTTTTCAGATCTGCAGATCTATCTCCTTTATCCTAGACTTTGCTAGTATATGGGCTTGTCTCAGAGGTTCGGGTATACGATACCTCAAGAACTTTCTGACAATCTCTATCGATGTGGGTAGAGAGATTTTGTGCCCTGGAGAGACAAAGATGGGTTTCTTTGATGAATACACAACACATCCAACCTTTTCCTTCCCATCAAATATGCAACCTTCTTTGATTTCACCACATAATAAGCTCTTTGCAACACCGATAGTTGGGACATCTAAGACCACTCCCAAATGAGACGCTATTCCCATCCTGTAGGGATGAAGTATTCCGTTACCATCAACCATAAACACAGAAGGTCTCTCCTCCATATGTTTTATAAGTTTTTCAAAAAGGGGCAACTCTCTGTAGGCAAGATATGTTGGAATGTAAGGAAATCTTATTCTGTCTACGATCCACATCCTATCCACAATGTTTCCTGACATATCCATAATCACACAAACTGCACATGCCAACCTCTTGTCTCTACTTGAATAAGCAACATCCAACCCTCCTATTGTATCGAGATCGGAAAAATCATCCTCGATCCTGATATTTTTGCTCAGCTCTATCTGTTCCTTCCTGAGTTCTTTCAGAGGATATCTGGCAGTAAACTCATCAAAAAACAATTCATCAAAGTCAACTATTCTGCCATCTATAATCTTTATCCCATCTTCTTCCAACCTTCTTATTTTCTCTTCGATTCCCGAACTAAATCCTCCTAAAGTCCCATCCGAATTAACCACTCTGTAACATGGAGTAAAATCTGGATCAGGATTCTGATTCAGAGCAAAACCGACAGCCCTAGAAGCCCTTATATCTCCAAGAGCCCTAGCTACAGCTCCATACGTTGATACTCTACCTCTAGGTATCTGCCTGGTTAACC
>CAZGUO010000063.1:0-5304 GCA_964529185.1 uncultured Thermoplasmatales archaeon | reverse complement strand
CTATCTATCCATCCGGTTGGTAAAGTAAGCGTCGTGAACCTTCCGCCATGTATGAGAGAAATACTAAAAATGATACAATCTGGAGAGAATGTTCCCCATATGGGCAGATTTTCTTTTGTTGCCTTCATGCACGCGCTTGGAGCAAGCAGAGAAGAGATATTTAAGCTGTTCAGCACTGCTCCTGACTTTGATGAGGAGAGGACAAGATATCAGATAGATCACATAACCGGAAAAATCTCTTCCACCGAGTATATACCTCCAAGTTGCGATAAAATGAGAACATATGGTCTTTGTCCATCTGATAAAATCGATGATGTATGTAAGAATGTTAGGCATCCCTTATCATATTACTGGAAGAAGGTGAAGAAGAAATGAAGAGATTCGTTGTGTTTGAGGGGATTGATGGATCCGGTAAAAGCACGGTATCAAAAAGGGTTTATCAGGAAATCAAGAAATTAGGACTAGAAGTAACCCTAACTCAAGAGCCTTTTAATGAAAATGTGAAGGCATGTATAGAAGATTTTCTCAGTAGAGATGCAGATCCCATCTCTATAGCCATGCTTTTCATAGCGGATAGGGTGGAGCATTCCAAGATAATAAAAAGCTGGATGGAGCAGGGTAGAATAGTGGTATGTGATAGGTACGAAGATTCAACTTACGCCTATCAAGGAGCTCAACTTGAGGGAAGGAAAAAGAATCCTGTAAAGTTTCTTAAAGATCTCACTCCTAAGGATATAATCCACCCAGACAGAGTATTCATACTGGATATAGATCCAGATACTGCAATATCCAGATTAAAAGGTGAAAGGGCATTCAGATCATTTGAGAACAGAGAATTTTTACTAAGAGTCAGAAAAAACTATCTATTGCTCGCAAAGGATGAGAGATACAGAATAATAGATGCAACAAGAGACATAGAGGAAATCGTTGGAATATGCTTGAAAGACATCCTGGGAGAGGAAAGATGAAACTGGAAGTGCACTCAAGAGATGGCGCAGGAAGGACAGGCAGAGCCAAAATAGATGATAAAGAGTTTAACATCCCGAATATAATATTTGTAGATACCCCCAGATTCAGATCTCCAGATTTCGCAGAGTTGGTCGGTAGATTCAACGACTCAGGAAAGAGAGAGAAGATCATTGTTGGGTATCCAGAGTACGTATGGTCAGAAAGTAAGAGAGTATCTTCTCACTTATCTCTGCCTAGATGTATCCCTTATCCTTCAAATATTCTACCCATTCCTTCTACCACTGATATCCAGAACGGCATATGGAAAATATATGCAGAGGAAGAAAAGAAGCGTAGATTATCTGGAGGAATTTTTACCATATCCAATGCAATCTCACTCTATCCGAGATCCAGGGATTTTGTACAGAGAGTGGTAAAAGTTAGGGAAAGAATAGGTTACAACTCCCTCCTGCACCTTCCTGGTGTAGCAGATGTAAAAAACCTCTCTCTGCTTGTTTACATGGGGGTTGATCTATTCGATTCTGTAAAAGCAATAATCTGTGCAAGGAGAGGATTTCTATTTTTTCCGGAAGGTAACGTCCATAAGGATCACTTAAGGGAAAAGATATGCCATTGCCGATCCTGTAACAAATTTGATGATCCAAGCGAAATGAAATTTGAAGATATCCTTCTACACAACCTCATCATGATGGCGAATGAGATAGAAAGGATAAGATCTTCTATATTTAGAGGATCTCTCAGAGAATTGATAGAATCCAGGATATCAAATTCTCCAGAGCTGACAGAGAAATTCAGAGTTCTGAACATGGAATTTTATGAGTTTTTAGAAGAGAGAACACCTATTCTCAAAAGAACTAAACTAAAAGCGGTTTTAAGAGAATCCATAATCTATCCGGAGATTGAAAGATTCAGGAGGAGGGTTATAGAGAGATATCGTAAACCAGAGAGTGCAAAGATCCTGTTACTCCTGCCCTGCTCCGCCAAAAAGCCATACTCGTTATCAAAAACTCACAGGATGTTTAGAGATCAGATATCTAAAAGTGGAAATCCCCACATAATTCATGAAATTATAATAACCTCACCTATCGGAATAGTCCCAAGGGAATTGGAGATGGTATATCCAGCAAACTCTTATGATGTTCCGGTAACAGGACACTGGTTCGAGGATGAGCTCGAGATGATCAGAAATGCATTGGTGAACTATGGAAAGAAGAACAAATATGATATCGTGGTTTCTCACCTCCAAGAAGAACTTAATCTCGTTGTTGAGGATGTATTCAAAGAGGTTATCACGACCTGTCTGGATAATAATCCCACCTCAAAAGATTCCCTAGAGAACTTGAGAAGATCTCTTTCTAGAGTTGTTTCAGATTACAGCAAAATCTCGGGAGAAAAAAGATTGAAGGAAGATCTATTATCTCTTGCAAGTTATCAGTTTGGAGAATCCGTGGCAAGAGAGCTGATAAAGGAAGAGTATCAAGTTAAAGGAAGGTATCCCAACCTAAGGGTTTTTGCAAAAGATAAACACATCTGTTCTTTATCCAGAGAAAGGGGTTTGATCTCGCTAACCTTAGAAGGCGCAAGGATTCTGGCATCGAAAGATATAAATACAGTCGAAATAGAGGAGGGTTTGGAAATAAGGGGCTCAGTGCTTGCGCCTTGTGTTGAACGGGCTGATGATCGTATAAGGATTGAAGATGAGGTTGCTGTAATCAGGGGAGATGAGGTATATGCTGTGGGTACAGCAAAGATGAATGGGAGGGAGATGGTTGAACTAAGTTATGGAGAGGCTGTGAAGATAAGAGCTCACGCCTAGCTCCTTCTTCCTGCGATCAGGGTAGCCATTGCCAGTAAGATAATCAGTACTATAACCAGAATAGCCATCTCATACTGAGACAACCTCCACAAAGTATCTGGTTTTGTTGGATTCAGACCTTCGGCATACTCCTTTATCTCCATGATTCCATCTCCATCCATATCTCCCTTTGCATCGTCTGGATCCTTTGGATTCAATCCGTACATCTCTTCCCACCAGTCTGGTAAGCCATCGCCATCGGTATCATTTAGATCCTCTGTTATCCAGAAACTGTAGATGCTGGACTCCCTCCTGTTTCCATTCACATCCGTAGCTACTACGAAGAACGAGTACTGACCGATCTCATCAAAGGATCTTCTGAAAACAAATCTGTTTTCGCTCTCCATAGACATTTCAATCTTGTACATCCTTCCATCAGGATACACCAGAGTTGTATTGACCTTTTCAACACCAACGTTGTCAGAGATCAAGCATCCTATCTCTACCGTTTCGTTAACAAGCTGTTTCTCTTTCGGTTTGATCCATACACTTCTGATTAGCGGAGGTGTAGAGTCTTCTCGTAGATAGAAACTGGTTGTGTTTGATCTGAAGATATTATGGATGGGAGAGCTGTCTACGGCAGTAACATAACATCTGTATTCTCCCGGTATAAGAGAGAGAAACTCATAGATCCATATACCATTTGATAGAATCATGGAGAAGTTCTTTTCTGTACCATCTGGATAGATGATGGTCAAGGTTACATTTTCTATACCCGTATCGTCATGAAGGATACAGCATACCTTTATGGATCTGCCAACTTCCTCTCTTATTGGTTCACACCAGAGGTCTTCGAGGATAGGAGGATTGTGTTCTCCTTCTTTCACATTTACAATACTAACCATCCTACTATTAGCTACATTCCCCTCTCTGATATCCTTCGGTTTAGCCTCTACCCCAACTATCCAGGTTCCAGCTTCAGGATATTCCCAGGTAAGGGATACATTGACGATTCTCCTGGGAGGAATCTCCACATATCTGTAATCTTTTATTTCCGTAGATTTCCAGCTCAAATCTTCTCTGGAAACATGTAGGGATATTTTGGTATCTATCTTCTCATCACCATCATTTTTGACCAATACGTGCACAACGAGAGGAACGCTTTCATTTGCATCTTGAGGAGCAAACATCTTTACAACCTTTAAATCAGGTAGCATATACACGGTTATATCTTTTGAGATAATGTTGTTGCTCCAGTTGGCATCATCTATCCCTTCTGGAGGGTATAGGGTAGCGATAAGCTTTCCATCACCTGAAAACTCGGGTATAAAGGATAGAGAAAATGTGCCCGAAGAACCGTTCAGAGTGAAACTGAAAACCTCCTGATAAAGAGCAACATCATTGTGTGTGATGTTGAGCTCTATCCTTATGGGTAACTCTTTAACTGGAATGTTTGATGCAACCTTCGCTTCTGCCTGCGCCGGCATGTTTTGGTAAAGTTTATCATTCACAGAAAGGCTTTCTATCCTTAGGTCGATTTTTCCGATGTATATGCTGATCGAGAGATTTTGGGTATAGCCAGCTTTATCCCTAGCGGTAAAGTTCAGCGTATAGTTTCCTTCATCCGTTAATCTCAGTTCTTTAAAGAAATTCAGATTATCGGCGGTTTCGAGGGAAGAAGCATTGATTTTTTCTCCTTCCAAATAAATGCTAACATTAACTTGATCAAGTATGGCACAAGAACGGAGAGAAACGTTAATTGGAGAGTTTGCAGGGAAAACCGAACCATTTGCAGGCTTAATCAGCTGTAATCTCCATGCCTCCGGACCGAGGACAAACTCTGCGGTTGTATTTTCAGTTGCTGTGATAGATTCGACCGATACATTCTCTTTTTCTCCATTCTCCAGCACGTCAAAGTATATCATGTAGTAACCTTTCTCTGGAGAGAACCATGTAAGATTGTAACCACTATCGGTTTTTTCGATATGAAATATAATGCTATCGTTTCCTATCTCTCCATTGCTCTTGTACTGAACCACCCTTGTGGAATTGATATAGAAATCAGCATCTATACCCAGATCTTCATTCAATAATTTTGAAAAATTCAGTTTGAGCCAACATCTGCCCTTACCTTTCGTGGTAGCAAGGAGTCTATAATGGAAAGTCTCATTGAACCATGGCAAAAACCTGTAAATAAAAACCTCTTTTTCCCATACATTGTTATCCTCATTGGATTCGTTGATATCATCCTTGGAGTCTACTCTCACCTGAGCATTTGTGTATCCAAAGCCCCTGACAGTTATCTCAAAAGAAAGGTTATAGATTCCTCCAACAGGTACCTTTTCATCAACGATCTGATCCTCTTCCACATCTCCAATCCTCAGTGTAACATAGAACCTTTCATCCACCTCATGACCAAGATTGCGTAATGAAACATTTACCTCTATTTTTTCGCTATCGTTGACGAAAGGAGGGATTCCAGTTACTTTCTCTATAGTCAGATCTGGCTTTGTCTCATTCACATATACCAGTATTACCAT
>CAZGUO010000062.1:0-5366 GCA_964529185.1 uncultured Thermoplasmatales archaeon | reverse complement strand
TCCACTTCTTCACGTTGCTGTTCTTCACTATTTCCTCGGGCGGGTAGAAAACCCTCTTCTCCTCAAGCAGAACAGCTATGTCTTTCTTTTCCTCGACCATATTCATCACCTTTATAAACGCCTCCCTGATGCTGGTTGCCCTAATATCAAAACCAGTATAATAGATTTTTTATATGAAAAAGATATACGGCGACTGTGCCTGAAGGAGCAAGGATAGAAACATTACGGAAGATTTTTCTTGCGCTAACGCTAGTAACTCTTCCTCTATGCTGTATATTCGAATGGAGAACAAGACATCTCAGGAGATATCTTGGTATACCTGACTCACCAGAAAATCTAACAATCATACTCATAGTTGTTTCACTGATAGCCTTGGTTGGTTTGATCATAACCTCGATAAAAGAAAGGTACTACTGACGGTTTGCTGAAGCTTAGTTATGCTTCCTTAAATACTCGTTTACTATCTTTATAGCACAAAGCTTTCCACACATTGTACATGTTGATGGATCTTCCAGTGGAGGATTTCTCTCTCTGTAAGTCTTTGCTTTTTCAGGATCAATGGCTAGATCAAACATCCTTTTCCAGTTCAGATGGTCTCTGGCTTTGCTAAACTCATGATCTATCTCTACATCTATCCCTCTAGCGATATCTGCAGCGTGAGCAGCTATTCTTGCAGCTATCACACCTTCCTTGACATCCTCAACACTTGGTAGTGAGAGATGCTCGGCTGGAGTCACATAACACAGAAAATCCGCACCGTAATAGCCTGCTATTGCTCCTCCTATACCAGCAACAAGGTGGTCATATCCGGGAGCTATATCTGTAACAAGTGGACCCAAGACGAAGTACGGCGCCTCTTTTGTTACAACCTTCATGATCTTTATGTTTGATTCTATATGGTTCAAAGGCATGTGTCCAGGTCCTTCAACCATGCATTGTACTCCTTTCTCTCTGCACCTCTCAACCAACTCCCCTATTATCAAAAGCTCCTGAAACTTTGCTCTATCATTAGAATCATAGATTGCACCAGAACGCATACCATCTCCGAGACTGAGAGTTAAATCATACTCCTTTGCTATTTCCAGGAGATAATCAAAATTCTTGTAAAGGGGATTTTCTGACTGGTTGTAAAGGATCCACGCCATGTGGAATGCTCCACCCCTTGATACCATGGGTATCATTCTCTTTTGTCTCTTCAATCTCTCCACACTCTCTTTAGTAACGCCTACATGAGCTACCGCAAAGTCTACGCCTTGCTTTGCCTGATGCTCAAAAGCGTTGAACATGTCGTCTTCACTCATATCGACTATACTTCCATACTTCTCTATCGCCTCAACAGCAGCTTGGTAGATGGGTACAGTTCCAAATGGCACGTTAACTACCTTAAGTAAATTCTCTCTTATCTTATCCAGATCTCCCCCCGTAGAGAGGTCCATTACTGCGTGAGCTCCATATTTCAAAGCCACCTTAGCTTTCTCTATTTCTTCTTCAAGGTTGCAGTGCTCTCTGGATGTACCTATGTTCGCATTGACCTTGACTCTCAAACCTTTTCCTATACCCAAAGCCTTTGGTGAATGGATGGGGTTGAAAGGAATGATTACTTTACCTTCAGCAACCCTTCTTCTTATAACCTCTACATCTATCTTCTCAGATCTAGCAACCTCCCTCATCTGCTCTGTGATTATGCCCTTTTTTGCTTCAGATAACTGTGTCATTTGCAGAATCCCCTTATAGTTTAGTGGTATTAATACTTATCACTGTTGACATCAATTAAATATTGAGCAAAGAGAGAAGCTCCTCTACATCTACCTCACCAAAAGCCAGAACAGAGTCTCCAGCCCCATAAGAGAGCAATATTTTATCATCCAGCTTCTGTGCACCACACGGAAATATTGTGTGAGGTCTATCACCGAATATCTCGTATATCTCCTTTGGTTCCATTATATAGTATGGAGTTACTGCCTTTAATCTCAGTTTCTCATCCATCGCAACAGCAAAAACCCTATACCTCTTCATCTCCTTATCTACGCCATGAAGAAATGAAATGAGATACTTGCCTATCCTTACCGGCGGCGTACTCCATCCTATCTTTTCTTCAAAGTCAGCAGGTTTCATAGCAAGGGAGGTATTTTTCACCTCCACCTCTTTGAACTCTTTTTTCATCATCCCAGCATCTACATCGCTTATGACAAGATAGAAGTTATCATCCTTCATGTGCAGTCTATGGAAGAGCTTGTAGCCATACTTTGTCTTTACGACAAAAGCATCCTTGTCACTTATGACAAAACCCCTCATCTCCTTTGGTAACCTGTAAACACAAACCTTTTTCCATCCCGAAGAGAGAATTGCAGTTATAGGCAAAGTCCTTTCTCTCCATACAGACTGGTTAAAATAGTTGACGGTTCTTCCACAGTAGGTAATACAGATTTTTCCATCTATTTCGGTAGCCCTTGGATCTTCGACCCCCCATATATCATACCTGTTATCCGGAAAGACCTTTATCTCGGCTGAATGTTCGATTTTGGATATCTCTTTCATTTTTTCGATAGGTATAGAAATCTCAGAAATCACGCTCGCATAGGTAAAATAACCAAGTATAGTTCTTGCATATACAATTAGTTCATCATTTCTAATTATAAATGATGGGTTAAATATTGAGACAGGCTTACCAACCGGGTGTTTTTTCAATCTGACATTATTTGGAGTGATAACCCCTATCCTCTTTACTATATCAATGGTTCTATTCTCTCTGTGAAACTTCCCATCCCCTTCCATGCGATTGAACATTTAGGTTGAAAATCTTTACGGAAAATTAAAAATTTTTCTTCAATCTAGTTTTAGAGAAGGTGCATTCATTTACTTTTTGTGTTACCGTATTTTTACTTCAACGAAAATCTCCTGATAGGTGGTGCAATATGCTGATAATCTCACTCAGCAGTGTCTTGAAACATTTTGCTGCGATCTGTTTGAAGAATCCATATTCGATCAGCTTTTTGAGGAGGGTAAGGGGATGGAATATCTCATCTACGGTAAATGCGGGCTTCCCGGTTAAGGATGATTTGCTCCTGAAAATCCAGAAGGTTTTTTTACTCGTCTGAGCGGTGCCACCATGTCCATCCTCGAAATAGAAATAGAAAGTGTGCCTACCTTTTCCTATCTGGGTTCCAAGCAGTTTTATCTTGTAATCCGCATCACTTCCATATCCTTGAAGAGAGAAAGGCTTTCCATCGATTATCACATTCTTCACGGTTGGAATATCTCCATCTGGATCCATGTAGTGAACCGAGAATGTAAATGTATCCTTCAACGTCCCCTTTCCACTCCATTCCACTCTGCCATTCGTGAGTACGGGGTCGTTATTCTTTACGATTACATCTATGGAGTAGCTATTGCTCTGATTGAAACCATCTACCACGGTCAGTGTAACCGTATATTTACCAACCTCATTGAACACATGTATCGGATTTTGCTCATTACTTACACTACCATCACCAAAGTCCCATGACCAGCTATATGGCGGAGCCCCCTCTTTCACACATCCAAGGAACCGGATTTCCTCGCAAGGCCTAAGATTCTTATAATCGTCTTCCAGCTGGATTATTGCAACAGGTGGTCTATAATCGGTTGATAATTTGAACCAGATCTCAGCGTCGTTTTCCGGATCCTTCATTCCATGTTCGTATTCCTTGCTATTGTCTGGCTGATAATCACCAGAAGTAATATAGTACTCACCTTCCTTATACCAGAAATCTGCACAATCATCTGGATTTTCTGAATATTCCTTCAATTTTCCAGTCACCATGTCGTAGGTACCGTAAAAGATAGCACCTCGTTTATCACTGGTAGAGTCATCTAAACCTTTGCAATCAGGCACATTACATCCGCTTATGTCAGCAAGGTCATCACCGCCTTCTATGGTAGGATCATCATAATCCATGAGTTTAATTGTAAATACTATCTCTCGTTTATTTACAATAAAAACGTGTTCCTTGTTTGGTGTCCATTCGTCTTCGCTAATCCAATCATCTTTATTATGACTATAGTTTCCGTCCACAGTGTTGCAGAATTCTTTAGGTGGAGAATGACTACCAGATATTACAGATACTACGTAATACCACTCTGGGGCTGGGCTTGGATCTGTTGGACTCCAATCGATTTCATCCTTTTTCTTTATCCTATGTATGGTTATGGTAAATTTTGGTTCACCCTTTATCATAACACCCAATGGTTGAGACCAATCACTCTCTATTCCATGCTCATCTTTAGCTTTTACAACCACGTTGTAGACACCTTTAGTATGCCAAATATGAGATACAGTGATTTCTTCCCCGGATCTGTAGGGTCCCAGCCATCCACTATTGGTGCCATCTCCCCAATCAAAGAGATAGTACACATTATCTCCATCAGGATCTACAGTTTGAGTTGAGTAGAAATATTCCTGCTCTGCAATTCCTTCAGTTGGACCGATTGGCATGATTGGAGTGTTTGGTGGGCTATTTTCAGACTCGTAGTTTGTTTCTATCAAACTCAGATGATAAACCGACTCTATATCTTCTCCCCAATGCAATATCTCGTTGACCTTTACAAGATAACCTGCATCTGGAGCATACCACAGCTCCGAGACATCGCCCACATTTCCACTTAGCACTATTGTATCGTAGGTTCCTGCTGGGACAGTTATGGTTTCGGTTCTATTGATCTTTATGGTATCGTTGAATGACATCGAAGATGTATACTCCTTCTCTCCAAAAGGCATATCGATGTCAACATACACTGTTAGGGTTGCTTTATCGATATGCACCTCCCAAGGATCTTCATCCGGATCTATTGGAAAGTCGAAAAAATCAAAATAGGGCACAAAGTCTATTGTCATGTTAAAATACATATCTCTCCTTATTATCGGCGTTATACTTACATCTCCATTTCCCTCAAATATGAATTTCTTGATTCCTAAGGTGTCTTTGTCAATGAGAGCCATCCCATCAAGATCTCCTTCAAAGTCTGCCAGTTTGATTCCCAATTCGAATAACGATAGTTTGCCACTAATATATCCATTGATATCTAGCAAATATGCTTCTCTGCCTCCAACCTTGACTATATCTGATACACAGGCATACATATCAGTTACGCTCGCATCTACAGAAAACTCTTGACTAGAACCCTTATTTGCAGTAAAGACAAAATCCATCCTGTATTTCCAATAATTCCCTACAAACCACGTCGGTAAATCTTCAACATCATGGTTTTCGATGCTATGAGCAACTAGCGCGTTAGGCATGAGAAAACACACAACGATTATACTTAACAATACAATCTTTCCAAATCCTTTCCCCAAACTCTCACCCCAAACATACAATATAAGAATG
>CAZGUO010000061.1:0-5377 GCA_964529185.1 uncultured Thermoplasmatales archaeon | reverse complement strand
GGTAAAGAAGCAGAGGAAGGGATATCTTTCCTTTGTAAACCGCATGTTCCATTATTCCTATGGGACAGCCAGCCATAGAGTATGGACATGAGTGGCAGTAAAATAGAGGATAACAGAAACCTGTTTTGACACCTGTTACTCCCAGATTAGCGAAAACTAATGATGTTATTTGAGTTATCAGTCTTTTTATCTTTAATCTCATCTGGATAACCTTCTGAGAATCAAGACCACCACTATCAAAGAGATAACTATCCCATAAACCTGGAAGCTAGGCGTTTCCTTTGTTTTATCTTCTGCAATTGATTGGGGTTTGGGCTCTACCTCGAATTCGTAGACTTTCGTTTCTGCATAACTTCCGTTCTGGAAGGTAACATTTACCTTGTAATGAACCAAGGTGGCATCTTCTCTGAGCTTGTATTCCACGACATAATTACCTGGTCCGGCTTGCTCCATATCTAAAGTTTCAGGTAAAAAGCATTGGTTTCCTTTGCATTCTTCTATCCATAGTTTAGCACTACTAACGTTAGTGGTTGTGTTGAGATAAAATTTTACCGTATCACCAGCTTTTGGTTTTGAAGGTGAGTAGCTTACCTCTATTTTCGAGAGAGCATTTGCAGAGAAAAGAAAGAACATTGTTACCACAATTAAGCCTATCAGCGCTCTCCTCATTTTACACCTCCGTTTCATAACTGGTATAATAAACAGCTTTAAAAATGATTTTGTTTATCGAAAGAGCAGGAAGCTTAGGATCTCCATACTTTCTTTACCTCCTTCTCCCTCTTCGTCATAGACCTCTATGGTTATGGTATGGCGCCCAATTAGCAGAGGTGGTAACTTAAATTGATATTCCTTTTCCCCGCCAAAGTTATTGTCAACGATTATCCTATGAAGTTTGCCATCCACATATATCCTTATTTTGACGTATCTACCATCGTCTCTCACCACAAACTTTAGATAGGTTTTTCCAAAGACTACCGTTTTTCTGGATAAGGTTTTGAATAGTGGTTTTGATCTGAAGTGAAACATTCCTTTCTTTGGTTGAGCAATACCTATGTGTGGAGGCAGGTTTCCTTCACCAAGCTTCTTAACTGCTAAAGCATCAAGATAATGGGCATCAAAAGATTTTTTATTTTCCGGCGGATCAGAATACATCTTCTTGCTTTCCTCTGAAAAGAGGGTCACTATCACCATAAGATTTTCTCTGTTGATGGGCTTGAGGTTATCACCTATTTTCCAAGTACATGTTATGACCTCTTTCTCTCCAAAATCGATGTAAACCTTTCTATCGAGAACAAAATCTAAAAGAGCATATCTGTATGGTCTCCCTTCATAGTCATACCATCTGGAGTTTATCTCTACCAGATAAACTTTTAATCTTCCGGAATAGTCGGAGCTTTCATTGTTTCTGATCTCTATTTTAAGGTATAGGCTCTCGTTATCCTTCAAATTCACATCAATATCTATGGAAATATTCTTTTTCGGCTTCTCTGCAACGGTCTTTATCTTCTTTTCTATCTCAGATTTACCCACATCTGAGCCATAGATTACCTCTCTACCACCATCCACAAACAGCGTGGGAAAACCATAGATACTGTAGTCTCTCTCGAGCCTTTTCTTAGCTGATTGACTTTTATCATAAACCAAACTAACCAGATAGATGGGATATTTGCCCTGATCGTATATATCGTATATCTTTTCCTCTAGTTCTGGACAGTACTTACACCAGGTAGCTGTCCCTATCTCGCATAAGACGGGATAATATTTTTTCTGAGGGGAAATAACGTTTTGTTTGTTGGTGTTGTTCGCTGTCTCTTGAGTATTCGTCCCTGTCAGCCCAGATTCTTCGTAGCTTGTGGAAGATAACTGTCCCGAGATTATGAAAATCTGAGAGATTAACAGAAGTATGAGCACTGTTAATGTGACCAATTTTGTTATTTTATTCATGTTCAATATAAAAATGGGCTTACTGACCTTTAACATTTTCTATCAAATCTATCAAACCCTGCGTAGTTTTTACGCCGGCTCTTAGATAAAATATTCTTCCGTACTTATCAAATATCACAATCGTAGGTACTGCACTCTCTAGCAAATATTTTGAGGATGCTTCATAATACTTATCGATACCGAACTCCCATTCCTCAATGTAATCCGCAAATGTTGAGTTTATGGCATCTACACTATCTCCAGCCACATCAAGAGATATGATTACCACATCTTGATCATTGGAATAATAATCTTTAACACCAGATAAAAACTCCATCCCTATTTGGCAGGCGGGGCAGTTAACGCTCATAAGATCAAGGATAACCACCTTACCCCTATAATCGCTCAATCTCTTCTCCTCTCCATCCAAAGTGACAAATCTGAAATCCTCCCCTACAATTTCTCCATGAAGGGTTTGATTTAGGATCTCAATGAATCTGTTTATGGACTTTTCTTTGGCTGATGGATCGTAAATGCTATATGCCACAAGCCTGCTGAGTTCATTCCCCTCACTATCTAGGAAGATCACGAGAGGGAATGGAATATTCTCGAATCTGTATTTCGAGAGAACTTCTTCCTGAGAGGGATCACTGACATCTATCTTTATGGTAACAAAATCTTGCATCCTTTCAGAAACGGTTTTGTTGGAGAAAAGTTCTTTCTCCAAAAGTTTGCAAAAATCATTATCGGGAGAGCAAAAGTACAAAATGGCAGGTTTTTCGGTAATTTTCATTTCCTGTATACCTTCATCATAACTTAGCCATCCCGAAGATCCATGTAATTCCCTCTCTTGTTGTACACATCCAGCCATCAAGAGAAGCAAAAGAGTTACAAGAGCTCCTATGACATTCCTTTTTTCCATCGCCCATCACAACTCATAGGAGGCCTGCAGATTTCAACTTTTCAACAAGAAACTCCTTTGGCATAGCCCCTATGACCCTATCAACGAGTTTTCCATCCTTGAACAGAAGTATGGTGGGAATGCTCATTATGTTGAATCTCGTTGCGGTTTTAGGATTGTTGTCAACGTTCAACTTCCCAAAAACAATTTTTCCCTTCAACTCTTTAGCCAGTTCCTCAATTACGGGAGCGATCATGAGGCATGGTCCGCACCAAGGCGCCCAGCAGTCTATTGCCACACTCTTATATTTTCTTACTACCTCATCGAAATTCCCATCACCAACTTCTACAGGTTTATCGGGCATATTCTCCAAACTTCCACCTTCCATATACCTCTTTCTAAGCTCTTCCAGTTTTTTCCTCCTGAGAATCTCTAGTTCATCCATGTGGCTCTGTAAACGATGAGGATATATATAAACGTTTGTGCACAAAATTTGCACAAACGTTATAAATCTCTAATGTATCTCTCTACAGAAAATGGATGATGATCTGTGTAAAGATATAATGAAAAGGATTTTGAATTTGAAAGATGCCGATATACAGATATATAGAGAGTTGGTAAAGGTAAGGAGTGCTCGAGTAAGCGAGATATCAAAGATGGTGGGGAAGGATAGAACAACTGTGCAGAGATCTTTAAATAGACTGGTAAAGGCGGGTCTTTGTTCCAAGGAGAGAAAGGTTCTGGATGGTGGAGGATATTTTTACATTTATGTCATGAAAAAACCCGAAGATATAAGATCGATTCTGGAAGATTGTCTCGAGAGGTGGTATGCCAAACTCAAGGAGAGAATCAAGATAGAAAACGCATTACTCTAACAAGCTCTTGATCCTTCTCTCAACAACAAAGCTCTTGGCTACTTCCTCGATCTCCTTTGCTTGTTCGGGTGTTGCTACAAGACCCACTATGATCATTTTTTACCACCTCCACTTAAAACTTTGTTAGAAAGATTATAAATGAGTTGTTTTACAACTGTTATCGACCAAATATCTAACTTTATAAACACCTTCTCGATTCTGCAGACGATGACAGAGAAGAGACCGAAAATAGATCCTTCGTGCTATGTAGATAAAAGTGCTGTAATAATAGGTGATGTTACTCTAGAAAAGGATTGTAGCGTATGGCCCTATGCGGTGATAAGAGGAGATGAGAATAAGATCGTGATAAGAGAAGGAACCAATATTCAGGATGGTTGCGTTATACATACCGATGACAAGCATGGCGTTGAGATAGGAAAAAACGTATCGATAGGACATGGAGCAATAGTTCATGGAGCGAAGATAGGAGATAATTGCCTTATAGGGATGCATGCAACGATACTCAGTGGAGCAAAGATTGGAAAGGGTTGTTTGATTGGAGCGAATACACTCGTTTTAGAAGATACAGAGATTCCTGATCACAGCCTAGTTGTGGGAGTTCCTGGGAAAGTGATTAGGCAAGATCCAGAGATGGAAGAGAAGATTATAGAGAACGCCAAGGTGTATATTGAGCTTGCAAAGGAGCACAAAGAAAGAAGATTTTCTAGATACCCTTGATCTCGATTCTGTAGAGTTCTCTTTCCCTGCTTACAGACATCTTTACAGGGAGAAACTTCTCTATCAACCACATATTGGTTCTGGTATGGTTTGTTACCTCTCTGACATAGAAATAGGATTTGCTCCCATATTTCGATGCTATATAAGCTAGATATACAAGGATTTGATCCGCTAGATGAATGTCTACAGAGGCTCCGCTTTTCATCTCTTTCACAATGCTCTCAAACACCATCCTCCCAAGCTTCTCAGAGGGTAATCCTCTTTCGCCTATTTCCGATGAACCTATTCTGCTATCAAAACTATCAGACCAAAGCGTGACAGATACACCCTCAGATGGAGATTCATCATCCCTATCTATATAAATTTGACATAGTATTGATTTCTCGAGACACAGCTTGATTATAGAGTGCTTTATTCTCCTAGGTATATCCTCTCTCAACTTAGATACTGCTATCACTCCATTTACCTTCTCATACCTTTGTTTTTCTAGACAGAGGCTTTCTGGATCCTTAGCTGGATAGATATCAACATTTGCTTCCCCTCCCCCTTTTGGATAGAATCCCCTCCTAACGAGATCTGCCCTCACATCTACACCGATTTTGTTCAAGATGTGGAGAAAGACGTCCTTGAAATAGTTCCATGTTGGAGACCATTTAACATCTGTTCCTCCCCTCAAGTTGATTGAAAGCGGTTTAGATATTTCAAATGCAAGTGGAATGATGGTCTGAAGCGCAAGAGTTATGCTTCCCGCTGTTCCTATATCGAATCTGAATCTACCTCCTTCTATATCTCCAGGATAAAATTCCAGCTCTCTGGATCCTATCTCCAATCCTCTAGTAGAAGCATTTGATATCTTTTCTAATATCTTCACCGCCGTAAAATGCTGTGCTCTCATTCCTGGGTTTGGTCTGTTTGCTCTGATGTTCTTTATTCGAACCGGCTTCTTAGTAAGAACCGATAG
>CAZGUO010000060.1:4411-5406 GCA_964529185.1 uncultured Thermoplasmatales archaeon | reverse complement strand
TAACATTTCCCGGTGTTTATGTTTTTAACCGGGCATCCCAAAGGAATACAAGAAACGCTGATGTTACCTCTTACCAATCCATCAATATATCCATCGTCTCCACCAGAAATGTTGTCCATATAAGCCAACATGGCATCGAAGGTCATAATGTCCGGCCCCGAGATAGTGAAGTTAGCATGAGCGTCATCACCAAATGAATCAGATGGATAACTTCCATTTACATCAATATCATATTGAGCAATTAAATCGAAAGACTGACCATTATATGCTACAGTAAATGGCATACTTCCTACCCAAGAAGTTGATGGTCCAGGCGATGTCCTAGGACCAATATTTTCAAAGAAATCGAAATGGGTATCCCATGCTTCGTCTTCATCAAAATCTGCTTCTAGCCAGCCTGAAATTATGACAACATATCTAACTCCTGCTGGTGGAATATCCATGTTGTATGTACCAATAACACTTGTTATGTTTAGATAATCTGGTCCTGAAGATGGATATGTTGGAGTTGATGGATTTCCATCAGGGTTGGAAGAAAACCCAGTCATGTTGAAATCTGCTTGCGTAATGTTAAAACTGGAAACATTTGTCGGTTGAGGATATGGATTTAACAGCCATGGACAATAGTCAACATTGTCGCTTACATTGTCACCATCTCCCCAATTCCCATTTGCATGATATGGTCCTGTAGCATCTCCCCAATAGTTGTATTCTGCATCTATGAGAGTCGGAGATGTGTTATTCAATCCAATTTCCATGTTTCCGTATATGTTATTATAACGAATTATATTGAAAGGACCTATTGATCCGGTTCCAGCAGCAATATAAATTCCCACTTTATTGTTGCATATAGTGTTACCCATTATTGTATTATTTTCTGGTATATTTCCAATCCATCCAGTGTAGCTAATCTTCAATCCATAATTACCATTGTTTGAAATATTACAGTTTTCGATGGTAACATTCTGAGCAGATGAAAGAACTATACCATTGGG
>CAZGUO010000060.1:0-4401 GCA_964529185.1 uncultured Thermoplasmatales archaeon | reverse complement strand
TTGCTGTGTGATGAGGGTGCCAGCTGAATTTGCACCCCATACAACGATGCCCCAACACCATGTATTTGAATCGTAGTAATAATTTCCTCCTCCAAACAGATTCAATGTTCCTCCAACTAAATTCGAAATTGTATTTTGAGTTATAGTGTTGTTCGGGCTTCTATCGACTGCTATAGCATAAATTCCTATGTCATGAAGATAGTTATTTCTTACTGTATTGTTGCGTGCACCTTCATCACCGTAGATATTTATCCCTATATAACCAATGTCATATATCTCATTATTCTCTATTAGATTTCCTGAAGCAGTGCTTTGAAAAAGGATTCCATATTCTGTTTGATTTGAAATTCCGGGTTGATTTAAGTTTCCCCTAATAATATTGTTTTTAATTGTGTTATTGTTACCCTCTATTCTGATTATCTTGTTTTCGAAATCTTCATCAGAATAGTCTATTACTGTAAAACCTTCAAATGTACAACCATCTGCTTCAAAAACAATCCCCCCATATGATGTGCCCTGTCCAGTCACATTTATAATGGTATTTGCAGCACCATATTCTGATTGAATGGATAAGTTATTTTTATTGATTATGAGTTGCTCATTGTATGTTCCATTTGCAACAATTATCGTATCTCCATCGTTTGCAGCATCTATCGCCTGTTGTATTGTTGGATAATCGTTAGGAACATGGATAACACTGCCAGAACTTTCATCACCTTCAGCATTTGCATTTACCACAGGTACAGAATATACAGCAAAGAGACTAGCCACCATAAATATGGCAGTTATCATGCCCGTAATCAACAAATACCTAAAATTTGCCCTACCACAATCTTTCTTATCACCCATTTTCTACCCACCTCCACATTTTTCTCAAGATGTAGAGTTGTGGAGCTGACCACAGCCCATTTAATAAATTTGTATCACAATTTAAATATTATGGCATATTATAAAACAGACATCTATAGCAGTAATACTGTGGTCTTCCCTAGCGTTCTAACCTTTCTTTCCCATAGGTTACAGATGGCATACCACACATCGATGATAAAACATTTTTGAAGTGTCGGATGCCAGGGTATCCTCCTCATCATTTGGGGACACCCAGTCCCCTTCATCTGGGAGGGACCCCTGCTGGCATCCCTGTCGCCTTGCGCTTGCACCTCTGATCATCGAATCACAGAGGCCTTCGATACAAGGCATTCGAATTATTGGATTTCCTGATTGATTAAATTTACGGTCTAAACTTGTTTATCTCCTCCCTATATTTTTCAGCAGCCTTTCTTATAGCTGAAGGGAAGCTTCCCTCTGCATAGATTATACTCCTTGATACATTTATTATCACGTTCCTTCCTTCAACACATCCATAGCCCAAAGATCTCTTCAGATCTCCGCCTTGTGCACCTATTCCAGGTAGAAGCAATATTCTATCTTTACCTACAATCTCTCTCACTTCCTTTATATCTTCAGGATAAGTTGCACCAACTACCGCACCGCAGTTTTCTCCCCATTCCTTTATCTTCTCTGCCACAATTTGGTAGAGTTTCTTGTCACCTACCTTCAGGTTTTGGATATCGGTGGCTGATGGATTAGAGGTTTTGCATAGAACAAAGGTGTATTTGTCTCGGTGGTCCAAAAAAGGTTTCACGGAATCATAACCAAGATAGGGATTTACTGTTACTGCATCCCCTTTCAATATTTCAAACACCGCTTTTGCATACTTTCTAGCTGAGTTGCCTATATCGTTTCTCTTGCCATCGATAATCACGGGCAGATTTTCTGGTATGATGTCTATGGTCTCTAACAAAGATCTGAAACCCGCTTCGCCATGAGATTCGTAAAATGCCAAATTTATCTTGTAACAGCAGACAATATCGGATGTGTTGGATATGATGATCTCGTTGAATTTTGTTATCCAATCTTTTTCCTTCTTTAGATCTTTTGATATCTTCTCCTCATCAACATCCAGACCTACACAAAGTAGTGAATCGTTTTTGGATATTGCTTTTTTCAGCTTTTCCACAAAGCCCATCGATGCATGATAGAACCATTTAGTATTTAAGGATTTAGAGTTTACTCGAGTGCCATGAAGGTGTTGTATGGCGTATGCTCCTGGGGACTTGGGCATGCTACAAGATCATTACCCATAATAAGGAAGCTTATTGATGAAGATGCAAATCTCACCATAATATCCCATGGAAATGCTCTAAAGTTTCTGAAGGATGAGTTGAGAGGAAAGGAAGTGAGATTTTTTGACATCAAAGATTATCCTATCCCCGTATCCGAGACTAAGGGGGCATTTATCGCTAAGAGCATAATGTACTGGCCAAGATTTATGCAGAGGATGAATAGGGGGATAAAGTTTGTAGCAGGTTTGTCTGAGAAGGAAAAATTCGATGTTATAGTATCTGATGGTAGATACGATATTTACAGTAGAAGGATACCTTCTTTTTTGATTACTCATCAGGTCAGGATATTGAATCCTTTCAAACTTCGTATTCTTGAGTATGGTAGTGAGATCTTCAACCTATTTTTCCTCAAGAGATTCGTAAAATTCATAGTTCCAGACTACGAAGATAGTGATAATCTCTCTGGCAAACTTTCACATGATCTTAAGTTGATAAAAAAGGATCAACTTTCCTATGTTGGGGTTCTTTCGGATTTTAGAAGAAGAAATTTGAAAAGGGATATAGATCTTCTTATATCGCTCAGCGGTCCAGAGCCACAGAGAGGGATTTTAGAGAGGATAATAACGAATCAGCTTAGCAAAATAGATGGGAAGATCGTGTTTACGCTAGGAAGACCTGATAGAAGAATCTCTAAAGATATGGGGAATGTTAAGGTGTACAGCATAGTTGATAGGGACAAGAGAGAAGAGTTGATGAATAGGGCTAAAATGGTATTGGCCAGATCTGGATATTCAACCATCATGGATCTAGCTGTGATAAAAACCAAGGCACTGCTTATTCCTACTCCGGGGCAGACGGAGCAAGAATACCTTGCCAAATATCACATGGAGAAAGGGAATTTTTATCATGTTGAGCAGGAAAATCTGAATCTTGAGAGAGATTTAGAGAAGGCAAAGGGCTTTACTGGAATTACGAGAGACTGCGATACAGAGAAGAGTGTTGAGAAGGTTTTGGAAGAGATAACAAATCCAAAAGCCTAAATAAGATTTAGCTTATCCAAAATCATGTACGTAGTCTCAGGATCTGCATCCAAAAATATAGCTAGCCATCTCGTCAGAGAATTATCTGCAAACATTGCTGATGTGGAGATAAGAAGGTTTATAGATGGAGAATGCTATGTTAGGGTGAAGGACGATCTTGAAGGAGAAGATGTTGTTATTGTTCAAAATACATATCCCGATGAAAACATCATAGAAACTATACTTCTAAAATCGGCAGTAAAGGATATGGAACCCCGTAGCTTAACTCTAGTGATACCATATTTTGGTTATGCTAGACAGGATAGAAAGTTCTTAGAAGGTGAAGCTGTGAGTGCAAAAGCCTTGGCAGAGATTATAGGTGAAGATGTAGATCTCATTGTAACTGTCGATCCACACAAGGATTACATCACCGAATTTTTCAAAACGAAAGCCATCTCATGCTCTGCCGTTCCAGAGATAGCAAGATACTTAGCGGATAGAGATATAGATGTCGTCCTAGCTCCGGACAAGGGTGCAATTGGAAGAGCAAAAAGAGCATCTGAGATACTCGGCTGTGAGAGCGATTTCCTAGAGAAGGTGAGAATAAGCGACGAGATCGTTGAGATGAAAACAAAGAGAATCGATGTAAAAGACAAAACAGTAGCTATCATAGACGATATCATCTCAACTGGCGGAACCATGGCGAAGGCGGTGGAGGAGATGAAAAAGCAGGGAGCAAAGAAGATCTATGTTGCATGTACCCATGGATTATTCATAGGAAATGCCATCGACAAGATAGAAAAGGCTGGCGCATCGGAAGTAATATCAACAGATACAATAGAAAATGCGTACAGCAAGGTAAAGGTTGCTCCCCAGATAGCTACCATCTTGAAGGAGAACCTTATAAACTAAAGGTATTTATAAGGAAAAACTTTTACGCTTTGAAAGTCTGGTGGGAGTATGCTGAAAGGCAAGAAGATTGAAAGAAAAGATGTGCTGATAGTAGGTTCACTGACTTTGATCGTCTTTTTAACTCTATTCCTTGCAAGCTACTTCAATGCAACATCAGGAGAAGCGATAAATCCGCATGCAAAAGATCTTGAAGACAAATACTATCTATCCGGTCCTGACCCATACTATAACATGAGAGTCGTAAAAAAGCTATATGAGACTGGACATTACCCTTACTGGAATGTAAACGATCCTGACCCCTTGCTCAACTATCCTATAGGAAAAGCCAACTCTAGACCACCTCT
>CAZGUO010000059.1:0-5550 GCA_964529185.1 uncultured Thermoplasmatales archaeon | reverse complement strand
CATGGGGAGGATAATCTTAAAATGTATACCAGGTAAGAGAGCATTGATGATAACAATTGTAGGCATGTTCTTCTTGATACCAATATCAGCTTCTCTTTCCTTAGCTCAGCAATCACCGATAGCTATAATCTCTGCCCCAGATACAGCCCTAACAAACCAAACTGTAACATTCGATGCTTCTCAGAGTCACGATCCAAATGGAACCATATTAAACTACACTTGGGATTTCGGAGATGGAACCACAGGATATGGTAAAGTTGTAAACCACTCTTACACAAGACCAGGAAACTATACGATCACATTAACGATACTCGACAACGAAAACCTTTCTAACTCTACATCCAAGCAGATTGAAGTAAAATCAGACTCAGATGGCGACGGATGGAGTGATGAAGAAGAGAGCAGATACGGGACAGATCCTTACAATGCCAGTAGTTACCCTGAGGATACAGATGGTGATCATCTTCCAGATATTGAAGATGATGACGATGATAATGACGGATTGAATGATACTGTAGAGAAACTCATAGAAACAGATCCAAAAATCAAAAACGAATTCGTAAATCTATCCATAGATGGTAAGGAAATCTTCTTGGTAGACAAGGATAACGATGGTGTATATGATGTGTTCTACGATCCAACAGCAAATCTAACTACATCAACATCGCTGGTGGATATAAATAAATATCTCATAGATTGCGACGGCGACGGAAAACCAGATTACACCTATAATGCTACATCAAACACCCTCAACCGCATCCAGAGATTTACAGAGATCCCTTGGCCCATAGTCATAGAGGTGCTTGTAGCTATAATCATCGTAGTGGCAATTGGATACCTCTACAAAAAGGGACGCTTCTGACCAAAATTTTTAACCTCTTTCCTTTTTCCATTTGATAATGCGATATCCGCTGGATGAGTTCAGGAGAGAAGTTGAAAATAAATTGATTGAGGCACTCGAAAGTAGAGATATAAAACCTGGTGAGATCAAGTTGGAGATACCTCCATCCCCAGATATGGGTGACCTTGCTTTCGCCTGCTTCCCTCTTGCAAAGATCATGAAAAAACCTCCGCAGGAGATAGCTAGAGAATTGAGCATGACCATTGAAAGAGGAAAATGGGTAAGAGAGGTGGAGGTTGAGGGAGGATACATAAACTTCTTTGTAAATGAAAGGAAACTGGTAAAGGAGACCATCAAGCTAATAAGAACACTAGATGAAAGGTATGGTTCATTTGAAAAGAAAAAAGAAAAGGTGATCATTGAGCACACGTCAGCGAATCCAAATGGTCCTCTTCATGTTGGAAGGGCACGAAATCCTATAATAGGAGACACCCTCGTTAGACTTTACAGATTTTATGGATACAATGTGGATGCCCAATTCTATGTTGATGATCTTGGCAAGCAGGTAGCCATACTTGCATGGGGGCTTAAAAACATAGATCCTTCCACTCTACCTGAACCTTCGAGAGACAAACCAGATCATTACCTGGTGAGATTCTACCAGAAGGCGTATCAACTCATGGAGGAAAATGAAAAGGTTGCTGAGGAAATCAGCGAGATAACAAGGTTATGTGAGAAAGGGGATGAAAAGACTATAGAGATGGTTAAATCAGCATACACCAAAGCACTTGAAGGGATAAAAGAGAGTCTTAAGGAGATAAATATCGAATTTAATTCATTTGTAGAGGAATCGAGGTTTGTAAGGGATGGAAGCGTTGATAAAGTGGTATCAGCCCTAAAGGAGAGCGGATACGCATCCCAAGAAGGAGGAGCCTGGTACATAGATTTGAAGGATTTTGGTATAGAAGGAAGAGATACGAGATTCTTTTTCACTAGAAGCGATGGTACAACCCTATACGCTACTAGAGATATAGCATACCATATATGGAAAGCAGAACAAGCAGACATACTCATAAATGTGTTGGGAGAAGATCACAAACTTGAAGCCAAACAAGTCGAGATCGCTCTCAAGATCCTAGGAATCAAAAAATTGCCAAAGGTTGTATTCTATTCATTTGTAACTTTACCTGAAGGAAAACTTTCTACAAGGAGAGGTAGAGTGATATACCTTGATGATCTTATAGACGAGGCTGTGGAAAGAGCATATGAAGAGGTGAAGAAGAGAAGGGGCAAAGAGCTAAGTGAAGAAGAATTGAGAAAGATAGCAAAATCTGTTGGGGTTGGTGCCCTGAGATACAATATAATAAAAATCCAGCCGGAAAAGGATATAATTTTCAAATGGGAAGAAGCCCTCAACTTCGAGGGAAACTCAGCACCATTTATCCAGTATGCCCACGCGAGAGCATGCAGTATACTTAGGAAGGAGGCGCCGCCAAAAAATGTAGAAATAGAAAACCTAAATCATAAACAAGAGATACTGTTGATAAAGACGCTGGCTAGATTTCCGATTATCGTGAGGGATGCATGCTTAAATAACAAGCCCCACTTGATACCTTCATATCTCTTTGAGCTGGCATCACAATTCAACCAATTTTACAGAGATTGTCCTGTTCTGAAGGCTGATAGTGAAGTCCTGAAAAAAGAGAGGTTGGCTTTAGTTGATTCTGCAAGGATAGTGTTAAGGAATGGTTTGCATCTCCTTGGGATAGATGCTCCAGAGGAGATGTGATGTACCGCTGGATCTCATGTGAGAGGCTGGTTAATAAGGTAACAAACGAGGACAAAATCTTCGGTGGAAAATATCTTATCGATCCCTATCAGAAGTGTGATATATCTTGCCTGTACTGTGATGCAGCTGAAGAGGCAATATACATAAAACACAATGCTTCCGACTTACTGAGAAAGGAAATAAGATATCTCGAGAAGGCAATGGTAATCATAGGTTCTGCCACAGATCCGTATCAAACGGTGGAAAAGCATACCAAGATAACTAGAGAGATAGTAAAGATCCTAACCGAGGAAAATTTTCCCATCCACATACTGACAAAATCAAACCTCATTGAAAGAGATATAGATCTGTTGAGAGGAAAAAATGCGAGGGTTACATTTAGCTTTTCAACTCTTAACAATGACATTTCAAAGATTCTGGAGCCAAATGCGCCTTCGCCTTTACAGAGAATAGAAACTCTAAGAAAATTGTCAAAAGAAGGGATAAAAACCGGTATAGCCATCTTTCCTATAATTCCCTTTTTGACCGAAAGAGATATAGAAGATATAATAAGGCTATCCAGGGAAGCGGGTGCAAGTTATTTGCTATACGAGTATTTGGAATTGAAAGGAGATGTAAAGGAAAGGTTTTTGCAAGTCATGGAGAGACATCTTCCAGAAATAGCAGATAAACTCAGGGAGCTCTACTCTAAAAGCTACAAGCCAGAAGGGTACAGCATAGATGATAAGATAAAATATCTTTGTAGGATTTATGGATTGAGGATAGGTCATGAATGAAGAGATTTTAAAGATACTGAGGAAACAGAGATATGCCATAGTTGGCAGGCACTCTGGAGTAAAATTGTGTCATTGGTTAAGGCAAAGCCTACTTCACAACAGAACGTGTTACAAGCAGAGATTTTACGGTATAGAGAGCCATCGCTGTCTGCAGATGACCACTGCCATAAATCACTGCACCCAGAACTGTTTATTCTGTTGGCGATACCAGGGGTTTACAGAACTGACGATAGATGATCCAGATGATCCAGAATACATCTTGGAAGAGTCAATAAAGGCTCAGAGAAGATTAATAACCGGATATAAGGGAGATCCTAGGGTTGATATAGAGAAATGGAAAGAGGCAAACGATCCAAAGCATGTTGCATGCTCTCTGACAGGAGAGCCAACCATCTATCCAAAACTCGGAGAGTTTTTTGAGGCAGCGCATAGGAGAGGAATGACAACCTTTTTAGTGACAAGCGGAACTAATCCCGAGGTTTTAGAAAACCTTGATCCTCTACCCACACAACTCTACGTTTCTGTTGTTGCGCCCAATAGAGAGATCTACAAAAGACTATGTAGACCTCTGATAAAGGATGGATGGGAAAGATTGCAGAAGACACTGGAGATCCTACCCTCTCTTGACACGAGAGTAGTGATAAGGCATACGTTAGTAGATGGGTGGAACATGAAAGATGAGCATGTAAAAGAGTTTGCAAAGCTGGATGAAAAGGCAAACCCTCTATTTGTTGAGCCGAAGGCGTATATGTTTGTTGGATATTCCAGGAAGAGATTATCTATAGAGAATATGCCATCCTTTGATAAAGTGAGAGAGTTTGCTAAAAAGCTTTCGATGGAGCTTGGCTACAACTATCTTGATGAAAGTAAGGATTCCAGAGTAGTCTTACTTGGAAGGAGCAAGAAGATAAAAATCAAAATATGAATGTTTTAATCGCTGGTTGTATCTTCTCCAGCTCTGAAGCACATCTGGATAACATTGTAAAGATCTTCCATCCCCAGATATTCGTTGCTACTTACAGGAATAAGGTGAGTTTCTTCACCAAAGTGTCTCAAAAGGAAAAGGATCTGTTCGCTGAGTTCGCGATATATCGATGCTCTTTCTCTCAATATTGTCGCATATATCTCCTCATCTATACTCGACCATTCCTGTAGCCTTTTAATTTCCTCTTCACTCAGAAGATCACTCTTACTCAATACGTTAGCTACAGGTAGCGATAGCCTGAATCTTGTCGTAAGGGAGAGCAAAAGTTGGGTAACGAAACCTGATGCTGTTTTAGAAAGGACAGGATCAAGAAGATATGCAACTATGGACCTTTTGGGATTAAGCTGTGTAACCAATATGTTTCCAGCTTCCCTGAAGACAAAGAGCTCAATCTGACCAGGTGTATCGAGGAGAATGTAATCTGTTTTGAATCCCTCTATAGATTCCTTGAGCTCCTTGACATTTAGCGCTACCATGTCTGCAGCAACTATCTGAGCCCCATTTGGTCCGAGATCGTATTCATCCATGACATCTTTCAAAGAGATCCAGTCTCTAACATCCACATCTGGAGTATATGGTAATGAGTCGGCACCTGGATCCAGATTAACAGTTATAGAGTCCAATCCCCTTAACTTAAACCAATTTTGTAGAGATGCGGTTAGCGTTGATTTTCCGGATCCTGCAGTGCCTATAAAATAGATGTATACTGGTTCCTCTACAGTCATGTTCTCTTTCTCAACATTCTCATGTGTTCTATTCTTCTGTTGATAAGCTCTCTTGTTCCAATATCGTGCCTTATAAAGATATGTTCTCCCTTAACATATTTCAGACCATCTTCGCATATCTTCTCAGCCTCATCTATATCCTTCCCTATACCAACGATCGCAAGCGATCTGGATGAAGTTGTGTATATCTTATTATCTTTCTTGTTCACAGATGCGTAGAATAGGAGAGCTCCCGTTTTCTCTATACCTTTTTCGTCTACATCTATTGGTTGATCCGTCATACTCTTGATACCGTATCCTTCAGGTACTACATACTTGCATACCGTTGCTTTCTTTTCAAATTCCACCTTCGACTTGCTAAGTTTGCCTTCCATCATATCAAAGCATATCTCAACGAAATCCGTCTTCAATATGGGAAGTATGTTCATGGCTTC
>CAZGUO010000058.1:0-5655 GCA_964529185.1 uncultured Thermoplasmatales archaeon | reverse complement strand
TTTTCTGCAAAATTTTTAAACATACAATTAGATTATCCTTGGAGTCGGGGTGGCTCAGCCTGGCGGAGCGCCTGACTCATAAGCGCAGCTCGAGGGTTCGCTGGGAAATCAGGAGGTCGCGGGTTCAAATCCCGCCCCCGACATCCTGAAATCTTTTCTCATTCTCTCTCAGCTTGTTCAAATACACCTTTTCCACCTTTTCTATATCCTGATAGCTCTTTATCTCTTCCTCAATTTCTATGGGAAGAGAGCCTTCTCTTATAAGTCTGGATAGCTTGTAAATATCGATATCTGAAACTTTCTCCCAGAGTCCGTGTTTTTTCAAAACCTCTTTCAATCTCTCCCTTTTCTCATCATCTTTATGAGGGAAAACCGGTCTGGTTCCAACAACTATCCTGGCTTTAGCCTTCGTTCCGTATACTGTATCGAGACCTTCTCTTTTAGCAAAATCTATCAACTCCTTTCTCACCTTCTCGATTTCTTTATCGATCTCCATGAGCAGGTTCTCCCTTTTCTCTATAAGTTCAGCATATCTATCTACGAGTTGAACGCCTTTATCAGATAAGAAATCATCTAAAGTTTTTGCTTCCAATTTATACCTGTGTTTAAACTCTCCGCATATGGGCTTGTATTCACACCAGTCACAAAGTATGGAGGGTTTTGCGGGAAACTCCTCTGATCTTTCTATCCTCTCTATTATATCCATAACTTTTCTCTTTAGAGCTTCTAATTCCATATCGCTCTTCTTGATCTCTACCTCCTTGTCAAAAGCGAGGAAGTGCCATATAAGTCTTATATCCTTCACATCAGGATACCTATTTTTTATACCTATAGCATATAGGGGAAGCTGCATATCCTTCTCCAAGTACTCATTAATGGGTAAAGTCATGTTGGTTTTGTAATCATGAATCTCATAGATTCCTCCATCTCTGTAGGCCAGTCTATCTATGTACCCCTGTATCTTGTATCTTCCCGTACCATCAAGATCTACAACCACTCTCTCTTCCAGCGCTATCGTTCTGGACTGATTAAAAGGATAGTATCTCTTGTAGTAATCCCTCACAAATCTCTCAGCCATCTTCAAATAGTTCTCAGAGGTGTATTCCTTATTGGTTATGATTATGCCATCATTCCATTTTCTATCCCATTCCCTCCTCAAAAACTCCAGAAGCTCATCTAATGTGTTCAGCTTCTCATACATTAGATCCTTGTAAAGCTTTCTCAATGTTTCGTGAACCACGTTACCGGTAAAAGATTCTATAGTCTCCTTTATCTCTGTCTTTATCTTGTCTATGTACGCGAACTTATACTTCCTAGGACATTGAAGGTAACAATTTATCCTGGAATAAGAGTATACTGGCATCTGAGAAAACGAAATCTGTTCTTGGTATATTAATTATCCTCTACCTCGATGACTTCCTTTACAGATCTGGCGGTCTCGATCCATCTCAAAAAGGAGTTGCAAGCTGCTCTCAAAGAACTGGTGTCTTTTGATTCTATTCTCAGGATCATCTTGTTATCTATCTTCTCAATACTCACCTTGGTTTTGGGTATCTCCTTTTCCACCTCTGGTTTTACAGATCTAAAAATTATGTCAAGATCCTTCCTTTCCTCAAATTCTATCTCTATAACGGCAGACCTCATACTAACGAGCTTTGACTCTTTTGGCTATTGGTGGTCTCTCCTTGTAAAATATCTTACTTCCACAATAAGGACACTGCAGACCTATGCTTTCAACATTCAGATCAACTTTCTTTTTGCACACACCACATCTGTAACTTACCATACTATTCCCTCGTCAGACCCAGAACCTTTTCTATATTTAAACTACTTTCTGTCCTCGGAACATAGGCGCCTCCAGCAAAGACCGTTCCACACTTTCTACATTTCCATATTCCCGCTCCAACCCTCTTTACCTTTTTATGACCGCATGAAGGACAGATGTGCTTTGCTCTCTGAATAACCTCTATATCTCTGACTAACTTCCTTATCCTAACCCCATATCTTGATGAGAATCTCCCAGCTGGTCCAACTTTTTTGGTTCTTCTTGCCATACTATCTACCTACCGCCTTTTCCAGTACCTTTCTAATGCGAGCACCGTTATCTCTAGCCGATTTAATAATCTTTCTGACCTCATCTATCGTGAAGCTACCTGGTAAACCCTTTTGCATGGCTCTAATATCTCCATTCTTATCGGTAGCCACAGTTAATCTAGCTTCTGCTATCATCTCCTCCTCCCAGCAGGGATCTACAGCTATTACACCACCATACTTTACGAAGGTGCATGAGATTGGCGGATCATTCTTTATTGGTAAAGGCTCATCTTCTCCTAAATCAAATCTTTCATTTGGTACTCTTGCTGTAAGCAGTGCAGCAAGCGCAGCAAGAGAAGAGGCATCGAACAGATTGCCATCATAGTCCAGAACGTGAATATCTACAAAGACAACCCACACTTTCTCTCCAGGCTCTATGCATAGTTTTTCAAGATCTATAACTTCTGATTCTCTTATCCCTCTATCAACAACTCTAGCTAACTCTATAGCGTTCTCATCTGGAGGACCTGCCTCAAATTCTGGAGATGCCAGAGGAATTAGTTCAGCATTTGTTGTTAGAACTCCACTTTCTGGAGAGTCTGGATAAGGTTCACCCATTTCAAGTTTAACTCCAACCAAAACCTTTGTGTTTCCAAGCTCTATCCTAGCTGATCCCTCTGCTTTCTTTACAAAATTGGTCTGGATTTTAATTGGTCTGTACTCATCAAAGGCTCTGCCATCTATTCTCTTGTTCGCCTGAGCAAGCTTGTGCATATACTTCCTTTTTATCTCTGATACTACCAGCTCACTCATTTTCTCTGTTCACCTCCTTTATGTATTTTTTCAGTAAAGCCTCTTTCTGCAACTTTGACACTATCTCACAACCTTTCAGTGCAAGTTCCAGAGCCTCGTCGAACTCTTTTGGAGTGAGATGACCATCCATCTGTAAGAGAAGAATCTCTTTCTTTCTTGGGGCTATGGCTATAGGAAGATCTGCTTCTCCATAGTTATCCTCTTCTTTACAAAGATCAAGTACCACATGACCGTCTACTTTTCCAGCCGAGCAAGCTACTGGTATATCTCTCATGGGTATTCCCGCATCGGCAAGCGCAACCGCCGCAGCCGTTAGTCCAGCGCATCTAGTGCCTGCGTCTGCATCCAAAACCTCTATATTTATATCAATCGTAGCTCTAGGCAACTTCTCTACCATTATTATATTCTCCAAAGCCTCTCCTACAACCTTGGATATCTCTATACTCCTCCTGTCTGGTCCAGGTCTCTTTCTTTCTTCTACACTGAAGGATGCCATGTTGTAGCGAGCATTGACTATAGCTTTCAATGGATGTTGCTCATGTCTCGGGAGAGTTTCTTTCGGTCCATACACAGCTGCGATGATCTTGTTGTTTCCCCATTCTATATAACATGAGCCGTCCGCCCTATGCAAGGGACCTGCCTCTATCTTTATCGGCCTGAGCTCATCGAATTTCCTTCCATCAATCCTTCTTCCATTTTCATCTATAAGTTTAAGATCTTCTGGCTTTTTTGACATCAGAATCACTCTCCTTTCAAAAGAGCTATCACCCTTTCCGTCAACCCATAAGTATGAGCTTCTTTCTCTATAAGCCTAATAGCCCTTTCTACCTTTTGAATGGCATCAGGGTTCCCATCTACCCATATCCTACCATTTCTACCAACAAATATCCTACAATTCGTGTATCTCTTCAATGCCGTTATCATGGACGCATTTTTTCCTATTATCCTCGGAACCTTTGTTGGCTCTGTCTCAATTAAAGTTCCTCCATTTATCTTGTGGAGACCCCTATCCTTCAATGTTATCTGTACTTTATCCGGATCTCCAGCTGATTTAACCTTAGCTAAGATAACATCACCATAATTGAGAAACTTGGATGTGTTTCCTATCTCCACAAACCAGGGAACCTCATTTATATGCAGGAAAGCTGGGTATATCGAGTTGATATCGACCATCCAGACTGCAGCTCCGACTTCTATAACTATACCAACCACAACATCCCCAGTCTTTGGTTCATATTTTCCACGGAGTGGGGTTATGGTTGCAACTCCATCCTTTACGTTCAATATCCCTAGTCTCTCAGCATATACCTTTCCATCCTCAACAAATGTTCCTATCCCTGGTTTAAGCTTTTTTGCATCACCTATGAACTGGCTGGGAAGAACAAGCTCTCTTATCTCTTTCTTCTCTTTGGGCATGTCCATCAACTCAACAGCTTTGTCTCAACATTTCCTTTAGTAACATCGTTAATCTTATCATAAAATTCGGCCTGCAGTCCAGCAGGAATCTGGATTATACCCACCCATGATCCATCTGATTGCCACTCTTCTTTTAACAAAGTGCCAAAGTTTCTGACTATCCCATAGGCTTTTCCTATGTGTGTAGCCGGTATCTTAACAGATATCTTGACCTGTTCCATCGATATTGGAAGTATAGGTCTGATCTTTTCTATCACTTCCTTTACCTGTTGATCTACAGGCTTGAATGGATCTATATGAACTCCCGCTTCTTCCATAGCCAATTCTATTCTTTTTCTTGGGTGAGGTGTTTTTGTTCTAGGATCCATTGCATTTTTTGCTATTATTTCTACAATCTGATTGAACTTTCTTTTCTGCATCTCGTGTCTCTGCTCGGTTGTCAGCTGGATGTTCCCTCTCAATATAATCTGCTTTGCAACTTCAGCAATGTCTGTCGTTCCAAAGCATTTTTGTATAACCTCTTCAGATGCCCTTTCCCCTTTCCTAGCATCCTTAAAGACCTCATCCACCGCAAGGCTTGATAATATATCAACCTCTTTTCCATCTATCAGATCTACAGCCGCCTTTGGATCGACAAGTATTTCGAAATGATTATCACCTATGGTTAATCTCGCTATGACTGCCTTCTCCAAACTGGTCACCTTACACTCCTCCCAAGGCTTTCTTTATGTATTCCTTTGTTTCTTCGGGTGAGAGTTTTTTAAATCTTTTTGATGAATCAACAACTCCTATCTCTATAGCATCTGGATTTATTTTACCCTCTACAGCTTTGCTCAGGGCTTTTAAACCGAGTATTATAGCTTCGTCTTTGTCCATACCCTCTCTATAATATTTTTCAAAATATGCAATAACCTCATCTCTTCCCGCTCCCTCACTAGTAGCCTTGTATTCTATCATGGCTCCAGATGGATCGGTTGAAAACAACCTTGGACCACTATCATCTACACCCGCTATAAGTAATGCTGTACCGAATGGTCTTACTCCGCCGTACTGCGTATAGGTTTGCTTAAAGTCACATATCCTTTTTACTAGAGTTTTTATCTCTATCTTTCTGTTGTATGTTATCTCGTTGATCTGAGCATCAATTCTAGCTCTATCAACCAGTACTCTCGCATCAGCTACTAACCCAGAGGTTGCACATCCTATATGATCATCTATCTGAAACATCTTCTCTATGGAGCTCGGCTCCACCAGGCGAGATGTTATCCTCTTATCCACTATGAGGATGACACCATCCTTGTACTTTAGTCCCACAGTGGTCGTTCCTCTCTTTACAGCCTCTCTTGCATACTCAACTTGAAACAGTCTACCATCTGGAGAGAATACTGTTAT
>CAZGUO010000057.1:0-5687 GCA_964529185.1 uncultured Thermoplasmatales archaeon | reverse complement strand
GACCTTTTCACTTTGGTCAAAAGAAGACAATCGTTATTGGTGTCGTGATGAGAGGGAATGGGTATTTAGAAGGGGTTATGAAGAGGGAGATAGAGATAGATGGTAGGAACTCTACCGATGTTTTATTGGATATGATAAGGAAAACTAGACACAGAGATCAGATTAGAGTAGTCATGCTGGATGGGATAGCTCTCGGTGGATTTAATGTCGTGGACATCGAAAGATTGTATTCTGAAGGGAAAATTCCAGTTATAACTATAACTAGAGAAAAACCTGATTTTGAACTTATATTGAAAACCCTTAAGATCAAATTTCCAGACTGGGAGGAAAGATGGAGCATGATCAAAAACAACAAGATCTTCGAGGTTGAAACCTCTCACAAACCGATATATGTATCATGTAAAGGCATATCATTAGAGGAGGCGAAAGAGATAATAAGAGTATCGACCATACGAGGTGCGATTCCCGAGCCAATAAGGGTTGCCCATATAATAGCATCTGGAATAGTAAGGGGTGAATCTCATGGAAAAGCCTAAGGCAAAGGTGGACCAAAACAGATGTTTAGGCTGTTCTGGTTGTGTCGCTATATGCCCAGAAGATGCCATCGATTTTTATGACAGGGCTTTTGTGATAAGAGAGAGGTGTATATCATGCTATCTATGCATAAACTATTGCCCTGTAGGAGCCATATCTAAGGAGGATTTGTCATGAAGAGGTTTGATCATGATGTTGTTGTGATTGGAGGAGGGCCTGCAGGCTTAGTTACATCCATGTACATAGCTGAAAAAGGTTTCTCTGTGGCTGTGCTCGAAAGGGATAAAGAGATCGGTGTTCCGGTTCTATGTGGGGAAGGGGTAAGCAAAAAGATCGATGAATTGGGGATCATTCCGAGGGGGAGATGGATAGTAAGTGAGGTTGTTGGTGCTAGGATATTTTCTCCAAATGGAACCATGGTCAAGCTATCAGCAGAGCGTGCTGGCGGCGAAACCGGATATATTATAGATAGGGAAGAGTTCGATAAGGAACTTGCTAGACTCTCGGCAAAGAGGGGTGCCGATATCTTCTTAAGGTGTAATGCAAGACAAGGCATCTTTGAAGATGGGAAGTTGGTTGGAGTGAAAGCGGATTTGGATGGTGAAGAGGTTAAATTCTTTGCAAAGATCTTTGTTGGGGCTGATGGTGTAGAATCTAGAGTTGGAAAATGGATTGGTATCGATACAAGGCTCAAACCTAAGGATATAGTTTCATGTTTTGAATACACCTTGTCGGGAATAGAGTGTGATAAAGATTACAGCGATTTCTATGTTGGTAAGAGCATAGCGCCGGGCGGGTACATATGGGTTTTTCCGAAAGGCGATGATGTTGCAAACGTTGGCATAGGTATCTTGGGGAGTTACAGCAGGCCTGGACTGGCTAAGGAGTTGCTGGATAGATTTATAGAAAGTAAAGAGAACCTTAGAAAGGGAAAGGCGATCAGAGTATTAACTGGAGCTGTTCCGGTAGCTAGACCTGTAGAAAGTTTTAGGGATAATGTTGTTCTGGTTGGAGATGCGGCAAGGCACACAGATCCTCTGACCGGTGGAGGCATAATGCATGCTCTTATAGGAGGAAAAGCTGCTGGGGAGAGTATAGCGGAGAGTTTGGAAGAGAATGACATCTCTCTTTTGAAGAGGTATGAGGAGAGATGGAAAGAGATTCTGGAAAAGAAACTCAAAAGAAACTACATGATGAAGGAGATTGCTTCGGGTTTCGATGACAAAACTTTTGATAAGCTTGCTGAATCTGTGAAGAATATCAATTTCGAGGAGTTTAGCACGTATGGGCTCATAAAGGCTCTGGTTTTAAAACATCCGTCCCTGCTGATAAAGTTAAAACCTTTGTTGGGTTTAAGGTAATTGGATGAGATGGGGTCTAATAGTTAAACCGAATGATAAAAAAACGGAAAGATTGGCTAGGGAAGTATTAGAAGTGTTAAGAAAAAGTGGAGAGGTGTATATAGAAAAAAGTTTTGCAAGGGTTTTGAATGAGGAAGAATTTTCCAGAGAAGATCTGAATAAGCGTAGCGATATAGTTGTTACAGTTGGCGGAGACGGTACCATACTCTATGCTCTGGAAAAGATAGAGAAACCCATATTTGCCATAAATTGTAGTGCAATGGGATTTCTAACAGAGGTTGATGCAAAGTTTGCAAAGAGCGGGATAGAAAAGATACTGAGAGGAGAGTATAATGTTGAAGAAAGGGACAGGTTGAAGGTTTTTTTGAATAGGAGAAGACTGCAAGATGCTTCAAACGAGATAACTCTTCAGACGGCAAATGTTGCAAAGATCATAGAATTCTCTGTATCTGTTGATGATGAGCTTGTGGATAGGATGAAAGCGGATGGAATAATAGTAGCCACCCCAACGGGCGCAACTGGATATGCTCTGAGTGTTGGTGGACCAATTGTTGACCCAAGCGTAAGTGCATCCATAATAGCTCCAATAGCTCCCTTCAAACTCTCATCCAGACCTTGGATAGTACCCATAGATAAGAAGATATGTATAGATCTTCTGGAGAATAGTAAAGAGGCGAAACTTGTTATCGATGGCAGAAATTCCTATGATGTTGCGCCTGGAGATAGGGTATGTGTTACCCGGTCTGAGAAGAAATCTAGATTTGTAAGGTTTGGAGAGTCCTTCTATCAGACTGTTAGATTGAAGCTGGTAAGATGAGGAGATGGAAGATAGACAGGGATTGTTTAACTACGATTCTCGAAAGCTCCAAATCCATGCATCCAAAAGAATTTGCAGGCTTTTTGAGGGCGGAAAGAGATGTTATCAGAGAGGTGCTTCTTTTGCCTGGGATGATACATGGAGATAGACATGCTATTTTTAATTTGGCTATGCTCCCTATAGATTACTCTGTGGTCGGAACTGTACATAGCCATCCTTCACCATCAAATAAACCTTCCAAGGAAGATCTCCAGATGTTTTTCAAATATGGCAAAGTACACATCATCGTAGCTATGCCTTATGATGAAGATTCCTGGAGAGCCTATGATTGGAATGGAAAAGAAATAGAGGTTGAGGTTGTTGGATAGATTTTAATCCTTGTATTGTTTAACGGAATATAATGGATCTCTCCATACTTGATACTTTCCTGATAGCTCCGCTAGCTCCGATTGCTGGGATAGTTCTTTTCTGGTTTATTCAACTGCTGTTTGCTGAGAGTTTAAAGATTTTACTGAGAGAGATCTGGGAGAACCACAAAGCATTCTGCAGATTCTCAAACTTTGTTGCTCTATTTTTCCAGTTCATATCCCATGCGCTTGGATATACCCTAACAGGAATAGGTGTGGGAGAGTATTCTCTAAGTGTAAAAGATGTTAAGGTTTCTCCCAAGAAGGAGAAGAAGGGTCTACCTCTGTTTGTCGCGAATCTCTTCCTAGTTTTGGGTCCTTTCTTTATACCTCCTCTTATTGTCTTTCTGATTTTCTTGCCTTTCTTCAAGGGCTTTGCCATCGATGGTTGTTACACATTCTCATCTTCCCTTATATCGTTTGGTTCTTTACTCCAGCAGTTTGGTGTTGATTTTTTGGGATTTTTGCTCTCCCTTGATCTTTCCAATCCGTTTCATATAATTTTCCTGATCATTTTTCTCCTGGTTGGTCTTGGTATAAGACCGAGTTTTATTGAAGAGGAAGAGAAAAGAGTTGGTATGATCGATGATCTTCTAAAGATAAAGGATCTGATCTTTTCTCATCCGTATTTTGTTGTATCTCTCTTAGTCTTTTTGTATATTTTATTTTATGTTTTCTATTTCCTTGGTCTACCTTTCTATGTTTTGATTTTCTCATTTTTTGGTTGGTTATCGATGATATCAATAACTTCTCTCCTTCTAGCACATTTTGTTGTATTTCTAATCTTTGCGAGCGATCGACTTCCCTCTTTCAGGAGGTTTTTGCCATTTCTCTTCCTTATCGCATCGTATATCATTTATAGGCTCGTATTCCATGCCCTTAAAACTGGATTTGCTCTCCAGCTATCAAATATCCTCTGTCTTTTTACAACATTCGTAGCGGTATTGCTATTATTGAGATTAGAGACCAATAAACTTAAAATGGATAAAGAGATGGTCAAAACCGAGGAAAGGGAAGATGGGGATTGAAGAGGATTTGCTTAAAGGGGAGAGGATCGAGAGGATCTTGACTCCTCATCCATTCTCTTTTATGGGTCTCCAATCGCTATGGTTTTTTCTGCTGATCTTTGGTATAATCCTATGGTGGTCAACAAACTATTCTCAATACTCAAACTTCTTTGGCTCCTCGATCATTGTTCTTGCTGTATGGTGGGCTGGTTTGATTATGGCTGGGATAGTTGCATCCCTCGTTTCAATAAGATGGAGATTTTTCTTTCTCTACATTTCTGTTGCATCTCTAGGAACATTTCTGGCTTGGAAGTTTAATTGGCTGAGGGATGGAGGGGCAACGAGTTTATTTATACTTGTGTACTCTCTGTGCATATCAGTTCTTATCTTCTTAGGAGTCTATATCTTTGTAAAATCTCACAGATACATATTGACAGATTATAGGATCATTTTCAAAGGAGGGGTTTTAAGGAAAAGGGAAAGAACCTTGAGATACGATAAGATAACGGATGTAGACGGTACTCAAGGGATACTTGGTCAGATCTTCGATTTTGGCACAATCATACCCATAACCCAATCTGGCTTTGGTCTCGGATCTGATCAAACGTTTGCGGCAGGCGGAGTCGAAGCAAAAGGAAAGAAGCTCGGTATATTTGGTTTGGTTGGTGGAGCAAAGGAGGTAAAGACTCCTAGAGCTAGAACGTATTACGAATTGCATGGAGTTCATCCTTATAGAGAGGTGAGGAGGTTACTTGAAGAGTTGATACAGGGGCATGTTATAACACCTTATCAAAAGGAACAGGTCGAGTTGCAGAGGGAACAGCTGGAGTTGCAGAAAGAGATGAAGGAACTCTTGGAGAGACAGAAGGAGCTAAAGGATTAGGTTTAAAATCTAGAATTATATAAGGATTGGCAAATGATACCAAAGGCTGTCTTCTTGACCAAAGGAATGGGGGTGCACAAAGATAGACTTCAATCATTTGAGCTAGCATTGAGAGACGCAGGTATAGGGATGTGCAATCTGGTGAAGGTTTCTAGCATCTTGCCACCTAACTGCAAGATAATATCCAGGAATAAAGGAATAAAGTTGTTGAGACCTGGAGAAATAACTTACTGTGTTCTCTCCAAAAACGAGACCAATGAGCCTTATCGTAAGATATCCGCATCTATCGGCTTGGCTATACCTAAAGACAAAAATGCCTATGGTTACATCTCTGAATACCATAGTTTTGGAGAAGGATACAGAGAGGCTGGAGAGTACGCCGAAGATTTAGCGGCGACTATGCTTGCTACTACATTGGGCATAGATTTTGATCCTGACAAAGCATGGGATGAAAGGAAGCAATTATTTAGGATGAGTGGAAAGATAGTGAAAACTAGAAGTATAACTCAGACCGCAATTGGAGATAAAGATGGGAGATGGACCACAGTAATAGCTGCTGCCGTGTTTGTGGAGGATCTATAATTTGTTTTTCTAAACGTCACAATCTGATTGATATCTTGTTCTCAGCAACATTTTAATACAACATGTTTTATGTGGGTGCTGATTAAGGAAAAAGAG
>CAZGUO010000056.1:0-5908 GCA_964529185.1 uncultured Thermoplasmatales archaeon | reverse complement strand
AAGACGAGATAGAGGATCATAGCTGTTGAAGATGAAGAAGGATCAGCTATCATAGATACACATCTACAGATGAAAGCGTTTGAGAATGCCTTCAATAAATCCCTCATTCCTTGGCTAAATGATTACGAGCTGTTAAAGAGAAACCCAAAGGTGGGAAAGTCGATGCTAGATTATCTCTTTCTAGACAAACATAATAAAAATCTCTATGTTGAAATTAAAAGTGCGGTTTTGAGGAGAGGAGATACCGCATCTTATCCTGATTGTCCCTCAGAGAGAGGAAGAAGACACGTGAAAGAGTTGATTAAATTGGTTAGAGATGGAGAAAGATCGGCAGTCATATTTATAGCTGGTTTACCAAAAGTTTCTCATTTTACGCCTGCTAGCGATATCGATCCAGAGATCAGCAGATTGCTCAAGATAGCTTACCTAAGTGGGGTTGAAATCAAAGCGATATCAATGTATTTTGATCCAGAAAAGGAATCTATAGTCCTAACGAATCCAGATCTTCCGGTCGTTCTATAGACCCTTTATTTTTTCCAACAATATGGCAGGACATAAACGCTTAATCCCATCGATCTTTCCAATCTTCTTCGCCAGTATTTCTGATAATTCCTTTCCGTCTTTGGCCCATATTTCTGCCATAATCATATGATCGCCCGTTGATAAACACACTGTTCTAACTTCTTTTATCTTGGCTACCTCATTTGCTATATCCAAAAGCTTTGTAGGATCTACATCTAATCCAAGTATGGTTACGTTATTGTACCCCAGTTTTTTAGGATCAACAACAGCAACATATTTTCTTATCACTCCTTTCCTCTCAAGGGCTTCCACCCTTTTCCTCACCGCACCTTCGCTTAGCCCAACCTCTTTGGCAATCTGGGTAAAAGGCGTTCTGGCGTTCTTTTCCAAGATTTCTATTATCCTTCTATCCTTCTCATCCATGCTCTCAATATGCGAAATTCTTTCTATTTATTAAAAAATTTTTACCAAATTTTAAGTTTTTCGTTGGTTTTGATCAAAGATTTATAAATTTACCATTCTTGTAAATCAATTCTCCATCCGCATATACCTCTCCATCCTTCCTCATATCCAGAACCATATCCCAATGCAGACCAGATTTATTCTTGCTTCCAGTCTCGGGATATCCACTTCCTACAGCGATATGTATCGTTCCTCCTATCTTTTCATCGAATAGAGTGTTGTTCGTGTATTTTTTGATCGCATAGTTCGTTCCAAATGAAAACTCACCTATCCTTGATGCGCCTTTATCCATTGATAACATGGATTTGAGGAACTTCTCTCCTTTAGATGCCTTTGCTTTCACTACTCTCCCTCTTTTGAACTCCAGATAGATATCTCTCACCTCTCTACCTCCATGGAATGATGGAAAACTATAGGTTATATATCCGTTCGCTGAATTCTCTATCGGGCCAGTAAATACCTCTCCATCTGGAAAATTCTCCTTTCCATGGCAGTTTATCCACTTCCTTCCTTCCACAGATAGTGTCAAATCTGTATCCTTTGCAACTATTCTGAGTTTCTTCCTACCAGATAAAAGCTTGACTATCTTATCCTGCCATTCCTTGATACCTTTCCATATCTTCATCGGGTCTCTTTTATCAACATATCCTGCCTTGAAAACAAACTCCTCATACTCCTCTAGAGACATATCCGCATCTTGGGCTGCGGCAGGCGTAGGGTATTGAGTTAGACACCATCTCAATTCCTTCTTGGCAGCTCTGTTTAGAAATATCCTGTGGATCTTCTCGGTCGCTGCACTTCTTATTGCCTGCTTTTTTGGATCGATATTGCTTAGATATTTTGTGTTCTTTGGGCCCAACACCGTTAACCTTGCATCGATCTTCTTGATTTCAAATTCTGCTAATGGAGAAACGAATTTCAGTTGCTCCTCGCTCGCAAATTTGTAATAAATCTCATTGAAATCTTCGTCATATATCCTTACATAAGGGTGAGCACCTAATCTCAAAGCATGCTTGTATACCTCTTTCAATAGAGGGATGGTGAGTTCACTTCCGCTTATCAAGAAAAGATCTCCTTTTTTTATCTCTAGAGAGTACTCAACAAGTACTTTAGCTAATCTTTCAAGTCTTATATCTTTCATGTAAGTGCGGAAGGCTATATTGGTCTATAAATGTAACGTTATACGTTCTCCCATTCCTTCAGAACAGATTTCCACTCAAAATATCCTATCTCAGGTATTGACTCTAACCTTCTTATTATCCTTTCGTACCCTTTCAGCAGGGTTCTGATTCTGACCTTTGCTATAATATCGTATTTCCCTGCAACAGCGGATACCGATTCCACTCCCCTTATTTTCCATATCTTCTCAATGAGATTTGATATACTCGCGCCTGGCTTCGCCCTTATGAAGATGTATGCAGTAACCTGAGTCAAAGCAAAAGATACTATCCCAAGAACCACCAGAATTATCCCTATTATTTTTATGAGCCACAAGACGGAAGATTGGGGTATGGGAATTGGAATGAAATGGGATACTGCAAACGTTACAGGTATAGAGAATATCACTATCGATGCTCTTACAGCCTCTGTAACACTAGCCTTACCCATACCAAGAGCTCTTATGTAGAGAACATAAGAGAAGAATGTTATACCCATAGATAATGCAACAAGATGGAAGAAATCGATCGAACCCTTCAGGCTTTCTAGTAAGAAAGATGTCCCATTGATTACATCATATATCAAGATGAAGATGGTTACAAATATGAGGGTAAAGAAGAGGTTCCATAATCTTATATTTATCGAGTCGTTTGCTCTACCATCAATCTTAAGAAGTTTGAGTTTTCTTTGGTTTATGGAAAACAGCACCCATCCAGGATTAACTACTAGAAACATAACAGCTAAAGGGATAACTTCTATCTCTCCTGATATGGATATAGATCCCAAGATTGCACCGAGTGTAACTATCGTAGATGACTGAATCTCTATTAGCGTGGGTGTATTCTTTTCGACGATCATCTCAACCATGAGCAGATACAGTATCACAACTCTGAAAAATGGGATAACGGCAGATGGATCTGTCATGAGAGATAGAGCATAGAAATATCCGACTGTTGTTATCGCATTACCTGCGCCTGCGAGCAGATGATATTTTAGCTCCTCTTTTCTGATAATTCTGAGTCCATTGAATGCTGGATCTACGAAACTGCCCAGACATCTCCCCTTTACTTTTATGGACAAAAAGAGGGATATTGCTAGAGAGATTAAGAGACCAACAGAGAATGCTGAGAATCCATACACCCAGGATACCTCTTCTGGAGAATAGAATTTTGACATCTCGGATGTGATTATTGCATCCAGTCCTACAGTTATTGATGCAATTATGGATGATAGTATGGCTACAGCATAGAATAGATATTTTCTTCTCAACTTTATAGCAATCATATCGTTATCTCTTTCTCGATAATGTAGGTTGTTGTCTGTTTTACTCCATCTATCATCTGTAATTTATCGGTCAACTCCATCAGCTTTTCCAAGCTTTTAACCTTGACCTTTATTATGAGATCCACATCACCTGCAACAACGGATATATTTTCCACATTCTCAACCTTCTTTGCCTCATTCAGGATATTTTCAAGTTTTCCAACCCTTGCTTTTACCAAGATGTAAGCCTTTATCATTGGCATCACCAGATTTCTCGGGAGGAATATAAAGATGTTTATAAAGCTAACTGTCTGGCCTCTATCTCTTTAAATAATTCCATGAATCTATCAGCCACGATATCTACTCTGTTTTCCTCAACATACCTTTTGGCATTTATCTTGAGTTGCTCTCTGATGCTATCACTTTCTATAACCATGGTAATCTTTTCCTCTAGATCTTTTTCATTTTCGTAAAGCAATACAGGTTTATCCTCGGGTAGAGTCTCAAAATGTCTCGTATTTGGCGCAATAATTGGGACGAGAGAACCTGCACATTGACAGAAGGTCGAAGATACTACAACCTTGTTGGTGTGTCCTTTTGGTAGCAGATGGATATCAGATCCATGAAGATAATTATACAGCTCCTCGGTGCTTGCAATCCTTTCCCGCCTTTGTTCTATCCAATCTTCATCAAATTTCAGCATACCATCTGATCTGATAATCCTGTACCTTAGATCATATCTGGTTCTCAGTCTTCTCAGAGCGTTAACAAAATCTTCATACTCCTTTTCCGGCTGTCTTCCAAAACTAAAGAAGATGATCCCATCCTCTCCAAACTCTCTGTTTCCCTCTTTTACCGGATAGCATGGATACGGAATAACTTTGATATCTCCGCCATAGCCATCTAGCATCCTCTCGTATCTCTCATCGAAAACCACAACAAAGTCAAAAATATCTAGAGAAGAGTATCTCATCTCCTCCCTTGATCCCTCATGAACAACCAGACCAACTCTCACTCCATCACTTCTCACTCTTTTAACCAACTTTTCAACATCTCCATAGGGTATACTTGTATATGATTCTACAAGCAAGACATCAAAGTCCTCATCCTCTATTTTACCGAAATCTATCCCTCCCCCTCTCAAGGTAGATGGCTCCAACTCATTATAACATCTAATGACAAAATCCTCATCCTCTCTGATAATCCTATGATGCCACCATCTATCTGCACTCGCTATATATGGAGCAAAAATCTTAATTTCGTTTCCTTTTTTCCTGAACTCTTCTGTGATCATTTCGGCATGCATGGATACACCGCAAGTAGCATTCCATCTGGTAAGTAGAGCTATGATCATGCGCCCACCTCCCCTATGCGACTAATTATTATGGACAGGTATAAGTAAATCTACATAGTAGAATTTTTCCCCTAATTTGAGAGCGTACAAGAAATAGATTTTGTAGATATAAATCTAACGTAGTATACCTTTGGCTAGGTTTGATGGAAAATGATTCTTCTCTTCAAGGTTGGTCAAGGAAAAACCTTTATAAAAGGTATTTATATACTCCTTGAGGGCCATTCTATGGAAGATGTGGTTACAGAGAATATTATTGTTGAGGCAAAGATTTCTGATGAGTTTGATTTAGATGCTATAGCTAAGGAATTGCCAGATGCCAAATACAATCCTGATGAGTTTCCGGGAATAGAGATCAGGTTTCCAAGAGCCTCGACGATAATAACGAAGAGAGGAGATTTCATTTGCTCAGGCGCAAAGGATATCAATGAAGCAAAAGAACTGCTAGCAAAGGTCGTTGATATCTTAAAGGAAAAAGGGTTTAAAGCGAAAAAGAAAGTTAAAATCGAGATTAAAAATCTGGTCATATCAAAAGATGTCAAGAGATGGATAGATGTGAAGAAGTTATCTTTGGATCTTGAGAATGTTGAATATAATCCAGATAAATTTCCTGGAGCTATTTACAGAGGAGAGAATGGATTGACCGCTCTAATCTTTGATAGTGGAAAGATAGTATGTGTAGGGTCTGCTGATAAGAAAGTCTTGGAAAGGTTTTTGAAAGAGGTTATGGAAAAGATTGAGGGGGTTGGATAAATATGCCAAAGGTAGAGGTGGAAAATATCGTAGCGTCTACCGCATTTGCTGACAGGCTAGATCTTGATTTGATAGCACAGGAACTAGAGGGAGCAGAATACGAGCCGGAGCAGTTCCCTGGACTGGTTTATAGACTTAAAGAGCCAAAGACCGCAACTTTGCTCTTCAGGAGTGGTAAGGCAAACTGCACGGGAGCAAAAACCATAGAGGATGTCAAGAGGACCGTTGAGATTATAAAGGAGAAACTGAAGGCGCTTGGCATAAAGGTCTATGAGAATCCTGAGATAGTGATACAGAATATTGTTGCAATATCTGATTTGGAGACAGAACTGAATCTTAATGATGTTGCTATGGGTCTGGGTCTTGAGAACGTTGAATACGAGCCAGAGCAGTTCCCTG
>CAZGUO010000055.1:0-5926 GCA_964529185.1 uncultured Thermoplasmatales archaeon | reverse complement strand
GTGTAGTTGTTGAGGAAACCCCATCATACAAAGGAATGCTCCAGAAGGCTAAGGACTATGTCACTTGGGGTGAAATAGAAAAAGAAACCCTTGCTGAACTCATAAGAAAGAGAGGCAGACTGTTGGGTGACAAGCCAGTTGATGATGAGTATATCAGATCCGCAACTCCATACAACTCTATCGATGAGCTTGCAGAAGCGATCATTGACGGTAAGATCAGGTACAGAGAGATACCGAAGATAAAACCTGTCTTCCGCCTCCATCCACCAAGAAAGGGATACGAAGGTATAAAGAGGGCTTACACTATCGGCGGTGCACTAGGATACAGAGGTAAAGAGATAAACGATTTGATAAAGAGAATGTTGTAAATTTCAAAAAGTTATTAAATATGGAGAGATTAAAATTATATAGAGGGATAGTATGGAGGAAACCCTTTACAGCATAGAGATACATAAAGAGAAGGGATTGTACATAGGCAAGATATACTCTGATGTGGATGGAGTGAAGGAATTCAGGAACCCAAAGATTGAGGGACTATTGAGAGAGATAACCTTCGATATCCAGTTAGCTCTCGATACCTTTTCAGCTAGATCTCTAGACTTTGCTGAAGGAGAACCGATAGAGGAAGAGATATAGAGACCAAAAATATTATTCCTAGATGGATCTCAATGCCCCTCTACTTCTGGATTGAAAGCACCCTTTTCAACCTATCTTGAGAGATGGGTCTCCAAACAATTCCCACCTCATGGCTGTGATATAGAATTCTCTATATGCTAATACATCGAAAAGTGCAGGCGGTATGTGCCCTATTGCTACAGTCTCACTAATACATCTTCTACAGATATCATCCAATCTCTTTTTACCTTGTAATTGATAGAAAATTCTTAAAATATAGATGTTCCCCAGTAGATTAACTCAACACGTTGTATTCCAGCGATTCAGCAGGCGTATCGGAAAGCGTTTGTGGTTTTCTATATGAGGAGAGATGGTTAGAAACTATTCATGGGCGAAGTTGCTTAGCGGTTTTTCCATCTCCTCCCAAGGGTAACTTGTCTGCATATTGAGTACCCGCACCTTTTCCATCACCATTATCATCTATCTTCGGATTCTGCTCCCGCTGGAATTCATCGCTACCCTTGAGGAACGGTGAGCAAGATTCATTTACAATCAGTTTTAAAATACCTTCGAAGATCTCCATAAGGATCTTCCCAATAGATATATTCTCGATAGTTTTAATATATTTATTTATCTTGGTAATGATATCAATGTTTCTAGGGGCATCATTTACGTATATTTTTTTCTTCGGCGGATCGATTTTGCTATCTGCGTATTCCCATGCCTCACCATATGTCTTTCCATCCCTCAACGCATCAAAGAATGGTTTAGAGAAAAATGCATACCCATTCGTATTGCCCCAAGCTGGATTATTCGCATCTGTAGACGTCATAACGACACGACGAAGTCCGCTTACGCCCTCTCCTGGCTCTTTCCCTATGAATACGCCAGAGTAACAGGATTCTATCAGGATTATGGTAAAGCCAGCACCAGATTTTTCTTCCATTTCGTCTAACCAGTTATCTAGCTCTCTTGGGGTCATCTCTTCCCAGTCTGGATTGAGAAGGAAATTACCCTTCATCGGACTCGCTGGATTGATTGTACCGACTCCATGATCTATAAAGTATATAAAGAGATCACAGTGTTGATTTCCCACCCTATGCTTTATATATTTTGGTACGGTTTCCGTTATCAGATATTTGAGCTCACTCTTTTGAGGCCATTTTAGATAGAAGAGATAATCATCGTAGTAACCGAGTTCTTTGAAGGTCTCGTACCCATACGATGCAGTCCTATGGAAACAATATTGTAGATCATCATCGACCCCTCCCTCTACGAATATGGCACAACGAGCTGGCAGCAAGGTATAGGTTACTTCCAAAATCAGATAGCTACCTCCTCCCTTTAACACTATACCGCCACATTCGTTTTCAAAAGCCCCTTCATTTTCATTTTTGTCTACAAACCCTACTGCAAACCATTTCAAATCCTCGTTAAGATGATATTTTAAGCGATCCGATGCACGTTCCGTTATATCTATCGTTATTGCACCTGGATTTTTACGAGATACCTTGATCGGACCAGCATAGAGTATGCCGTCTCTGCAATCATTCATCATCTGCATTATTTTATTCCATTCTTCACTGCCTTGGTCTGTTGTGCTCACGTTCTCATACCAGGAAGGTACACACCCCTCAAGATTATATATCATCAAGTCGGCATACTGGCGATGTCCAGGATAATCCTCGTTGTGGAACAGATCCTTCCGCTCGCTGCTAACATAAAAGCTTATACGAACTCTCTCGATAGAATCTACGCCACCATACCCATCTCTAGTGAAGCGTGGGATAGAGCTTATATCCCACTGAGCAAAAGCCCTGCTGTAGTATTGATATGATGATGTACCAAGATTCCATTTACGAGCATGTTGTCCAACGGGTAGGTAGAGGGTTCCAGACCGACTGACTCTACAACCAACCTTTGGAGGCCATCTTTCAACTCCCAAATCTTTTCCGTACCTATACCAAACATATCCGTAACAGCAACTTTTTCCTTCCCACTGTGACTCTATATCTGTACTTTTCTCATCTGTAATATCATGCCATACCCCCCTCTCATCTTGGTAGCAGGTTGGAGAAACAGTAAAGTAAGCTGTTATTGTTCCATCGCTGTTGCGGAAAAACCTGGATGTAGGAGTTCTCTTTTCAACGATTTCGACACCCAGATTGAAATTTTCTGCCAAGAAACGAGTAAAATTACCGACGTTACCGATCTTGTCAGGTCTATCCACTTGATACCCTTTAATCAATGGAAAACCGTATAAGTTACCTTCTGTGTAGCCACATTCAGTATCTTTACTATCCGCTGCCACTACCAGTGTTACATTTGCTCCCAAGCTCGCAAAAATTAGCAATAAAACCGTCGTAATTGCACCTATTTTCATGTTCTCCTCCCCACTTAGTAATGTGTAATTTTGTTCCAATCATTTAAATATTTATGTATTTATATATTTTTTGCTATCCATAATAAACCAAAATTTAACCGAGAGGTCAATGGGTTCACATGGAGAATGTTATAGAATAATGATCTGTATGGGAAAAGTTGGCAGTATCCTAATATCCATCATAATCTTTTTAAATGGCTCTTATATTCTCTGGTTCATCTTAAAATACATTTAATTGGAGGTTCAAATTTGCGCTACACAAGGTTTGAAAAAGCGAGAATCATAGGTGCGAGAGCTCTCCAAATATCCATGGGAGCTCCCATCTTGATAAAGGTTCCAAAAGGCGTTATAGATCCCGTACAGATAGCTATGTTGGAGTTTGAGCAAGGCGCCATCCCAATAACTGTTATTAGAAAATCGGACATTAAACCCAAAATAGAGTGGGAGTGATCGAATGGCAGAAGAGAAGAAGCCGGAGGAACAGATGCTTGTGCCAGAGGAGACCTATCTCACATCTGGAGTTCACATTGGAACTAGGCAAAAAACCTCTGATATGATGCAATTTATCTACAAGGTTAGGAGTGATGGATTGTATATAATTGATATCAAGAAGACAGACCAAAGGATAAGATATGCTGCAAAATTTTTAGCAAAATACGAACCAGAAAATATACTTGTGGTATCTGCGAGACAGTATGGTCAAAAACCCATACAGCAGTTTGCAAAGCATACTGGAGCTATAGCAATACCTGGAAGATTTCTCCCTGGAACACTTACAAATCCAAACTCGAAGGTTTATCTCGAGCCCGATATCATAGTGATAACCGATCCTCTTGTCGATAGTCAGGCTCTCCAAGAAGCGAAAAATGTTGGCATACCTTGCATAGCACTTTGTGATACCAACAACGAATTGAGATATGTTGATCTCGCTATACCAACAAATAATAAAGGTAGGAGAGCTCTGGCTCTCGTTTACTGGCTATTGGCTAGGGAATTCTTGAAAGAGAAGGGAAAGATTAAAGATTATTCTGAATTTACTCCAAAAGTAGAGGAGTTTGAGGCAGAGATATAGTTATGGAAAGAAAGGTGTATTTCTCATTCCACGACATACCGTTTTCTGAGTACAACTATTCTTACCCATCTAAGCCACCTCTGACAAGCAGAACAGAGATCATACATCTCGGTTTAGCCATGCTTACTTTATCTGTAGCCTTTGCGTTTGCTATGGCGGGAGGAATTGCTGGATTGAGCTATGCTGATAACCCTTTATCCACTCTTCTCAAATACTTTCAGTTCTCAGTACTGGCAATACTAACGGGATTCTTCTTTCATGAGATGTCTCATAAATTGATGGCGAGAAGATACAGATTATGGGCAGAATTCAGAATGTTCCCTCAAGGCTTGCTGTTTGCACTGATATTTGGCATCTTCTTTGGCTTCGTTATAGCTGCGCCGGGCGCAGTCAACATATGGGGTGGAGCAAGAAGGTTTGAGATGGGTAAGATTGCGGCAGCGGGACCCATGGCAAATATTGTGATTGGTGCTATCACCATGATAGGATATATGGAGATGGGTTTGGATAGCTTCTATGGAAGTGTACTTGGATTTATTTGCATGGTAAATGTATTTTTGGCATTTTTCAATCTGATCCCGCTTGGTCCCTTGGATGGTAAAAAGATCATCATATGGAACTCGATGGTATGGGCTACTATGTTCATTGTTTCTCTACTTTTACTCACAATCTATGTGGGAAGGGGAATAGTCATACCCGGGTTCTAGCTCTCCTTCTCACATCCTCATAGAGATTGTTACCTTTAGAATCTATTGATACCACAAGAGGGCCAAATCTATCAACTTCAAAAACCCATACCGCCTCGGGTATACCCATATCCAGCCAGAAAACATCTTTAACTCTTTTTATACAATCTGCACCTACAAGCGATGCGCCACCTGTGAAACTACAGTATACTACTCCATACTCCATGCAGGCTTTGGTTGTCTTTTCTCCCATTCCACCCTTACCTATTATCATCCTAATACCAGTTGACCTTATGAAATCGCTTTCCATGTTTTCAAGTCTAGAACTTGTTGTAGGTCCCGCGGAGATAATATTCCATCTCTTCCCATCTTTTCTAACTATTGGACCACAATGATACACAGCAAGACCTTTTGCATCTATTGGTAAAGTTTCATTATCATGCACAACTCTGCTGTGAGCCTTATCTCTGGAGGTGAAGATAATGCCAGATAGATAGATCACATCCCCAACTTTCAATCTCCTTACATCTCTTTCACTTAAAGGTGTTTTCAAATCCATTTGATATCACCATCTTCCTTGATAATCACGCTGGCTCTCCGATTTGCCCAACATTGTATAGAGAGAGCAACGGGAAAGCTTGCAGGATGCCTTGATGCATACTCTATATGCACATCCAAGGCTGTAGTCTTTCCTCCCAATCCCATGGGTCCTATTCCTGTTCCATTTATTCTCTTAAGTAATCTTTCCTCAAGATCAGCTATGGTTTTATTTTTGCTTCTTTCACCAACAGGTCTAAGTAATGATCTTTTTGCAAGCTTCATCGCTATGTCTGCGCCTCCGCCTATGCCTATACCTACGATCACCGGAGGACAGGGTTTACCATTACATTCTACGATATGATTAACAACGAAATCTTCTATCTTCTCCATGCCATCGGATGGATTGAACATCTCAAGAGCTGAACAGTTCTCGCTTCCTCCGCCTTTGGGCAGAAGGGTTATCTTGCAATCTTTACCCTCTACTACATTCCATTCTATCCAAGGGATCTTTTCTCCCAAGTTTCCGGTATTCTTATCTGTAAATGGATCTACACAGTTCGGTCTGAGAGGTATAGCGTTGGTTGCGATCTCAACTGCTTTGTAAATGGAGTTTCGAATTTCACGCTTGTA
>CAZGUO010000054.1:0-5931 GCA_964529185.1 uncultured Thermoplasmatales archaeon | reverse complement strand
CCTCTCATCACGACACCAATAACGATTGTCTTCTTTTGACCAAAGTGAAAAGGTCCATCATCAACTCCAAGTATACGTATCTGTTTCTTGATCACAAAAATATAAGGAGCGAATATGGTAAAAACTTTTACTTCAGAAACGAGAAAATACCAATTAAAGCAGAGGCAGATTTCCAGTAACCCTGTCAATGATATTTGAAGGTGCAGGTCCTATACCTAATACTGTCTCAGTTCCGGGAGGTACTTCTGTTAAGCCAGCATCCTTTATGATCTCCGCAACAAGCCCCAGATCTTTTGCCTTATCTTTAACTACATAGAGATCTTCCAGGGAATCTACCTTGACAACAACCTTTTTTGATCCTTGTTCTCTCCAGGCCTTGAACCAAGAGGGCTTTTTTCTTTTAGATAGTAGCGAGCATTCCACTGCTGCATGCGCTACTTGTGCAGCGAGCTTTCCGGGGGATAAATCCAAATCCTTTCTCACAACAATGACCATTTTGTAATCAACGCCCTTTTGCATACCTCTCCTCCCACATCTTGCCCAACTCTCTCGCCTTATCCATGCTTAATAGACCTCTAACTCTTAGACAGTCTCCCAGATCTTCTATATGTTTTAGAGGAACGCCTATGAAATCCCTATCTCTCTTTATAATAAGGATATCATCCATGAAAGAGACAGTTTCTCCAATCTTCTTTCCACTGCCATCGATCACAAATCTGCATAACAGATCACTGATCTTTCCTTTTCTCATCTTACCGCTTCAGTTATAAATCTATCTGCGTTACTTAAAATTAGTGAGAGAATATCGCAATCTAATAATTATAGGAGGAGGCGCAGCGGGAAACTCTCTAGCAAGGCGCATAGAAAATGGAGAGATCACGGTCATTGAAAGAAAAGAGATCATAGGTGAGCCAGCTGAATGCGCCGGCTTGGTATCAAAAAAATCTCTAGAGTTAATGGATATAGACTTGGATGAGAGCAACTTCATTCAAAACAGAATATATGGCGCATATATCCATTCTCCAAAGGGCGAGATTTACCAAATAGGTGGAGATAGGCTACATGCATATGCGATAGATAGAGGAAGATTTGACAGGTTTCTTGCAGATGTAGCAAAGAGGAGAGGAGCTGAATATATACTAGGTGCTGAGGCAAAAGAAATATCTAGAGAGGATAATAAAATAGTAGTAAGAACTACGAGTGGAGAGTTTGAGGCAGATATTGTTGTAGGGGCAGATGGAATTGAATCGATAGTGAGAAAGACATTCTTTGATGAAGAGCCTGAGGAAATCCTTTTTGGAATTGGTGCAGAAGTCGAGGGTGTTGAGATAGATCCAAGATACGTTCATGTGTTTTTTGGAAAGAGGTTGACACCAGACTTTTTTGCTTGGATGATACCTATAAACGAGAAGGGTGACAAAGCAAGAATAGGCTTATGTGTAGCCCATCCTCCAGACAGACCACCAAAGAGATTGCTACACGATCTCCTTAACTATCCAACAACGAAAGCACTTTTGGAGAAGGTAGAGATAATAAACGTTATAGCTGGTAGGATACCCCTTGGATATATAAGGAAAAGTGTTATAGACAATGCACTTCTAATTGGAGATTCAGCCTTCCAGATTAAACCAGTATCCGGCGGAGGCATATATCCAATAGCTGAAGCATCAAGAATATGTGCAGAGGTCTTGAACAAGGCATTAGAAAGGAGAAACTTCAGTGAAAAAGTATTAAGAGAATATCATATCAGATGGTCTGAGAGGTTGAAAAGAGAAATCTTGTTTGGCTTGTGGGTTAGAAAGAAATACAGAAACATGGGCGATGAGGATATAGAGAGATTCCTTTCATATCTAAAGAGGGACGATATAGTAGAGATTGTCAACAAGTATGGCGACATAGATCATCCATCCAGGTTGATTCTCCCACTAACAAAGAAATTTCCGACGATGATATCCATTTTACCTAAAATTGTCGGTCTGTTCTTCTGAGACCTCTCTGTACTCCGGCGCCCTCGGCCTGATCCTTCTCCTTCTATTTAAAAGAATCAGTATCGTTACAATAGCTGTTATTATCAGAAACATGGCAATCAGTGGGAGGAATATGAGGAAAACCATGAGAGGAGATAACTCTAGAGAGTAGTATACTGTAGAAGACACTAAACCACAATCTCTCGAAAACTCTATTTCGATATATTTCCTACCATCTTCAAGAGAACCAATTCTACTTATACCTAAAGAATCGTTACACTCTACCTTTACACCTTTTGGAAAGATAAATCTGTAGGTTATGTTCTCTTCAGGAATAGCAAAGCACTCAAAACTTTCATTTTTGATGGTAAGGGAGAATGGTATAAGAGAAAAGGAAAATCCACTCTTCTTTGTTGTGATTGAGAAGAAAGAGATGTTTACCGGTTTATAGTCATCCATATCCATTATATTTCCATCCCAGACCAGACTGTCTTTTAGTTCATTCTCATCTAGATATATCTTCAAACCATTCTGCTTGATGACAGAGCACAGCAGATCTCTAGATAGATTCTTCCTTTCCTCAATAAATCCATTCATGCCCTCATCTATAACCTTCTCTTCTATAAACAGCCTCAACAAATCCGAATTTAAAATATCCAAATCAATCCAATGAGGGAGAGATAGCAACTCATTGGTATAAACTCTGTAAATGAGGAACCTATCTTTGACATCCAATTGGCTTACAACGTTACTTTTTCCAGTGAGCAAATCAATTAAATCAAGATCCATGCTTTTCACATATATCTCTACAATCCTCTCCTTTTTCTCAGTTGTATATCTCGGAGCATTATCATATGATAAAGTTGCATTGATATCACTACTCTCATTCCAGCTGTAATTCTTTCCATTGGGCAAGACGATTTTTGCTTCAAAAGGATATCTCAGCTTGGAAAGATCTATAAGACTCTTATCTACATTTATTGCACCTCCAGAATAGATTATTCCTAGTACAGATCTTGTAGAGAGATTATCCAAAAGCCTTTCAACGTCTCCATGAGCTATAATGCCTAAAGGAGGGTAACTGTCCATATGGGATGTGTTATAGGGTGATGAGCAGTTGGTTGTGGTGTTGACATCCATACAAGAGCTAAGAGAAATGTTCTTTCCGAGAGACTCTATAAAATTATCTTCAAATTGAGACCATTTATTGTCTAATAAATTTTGTAAATCCATAGGTGAAATCAGACCACTTTCAAGAAACAGTCTAACACCATCTGATGGAACAATGTCCACGCCTTCCACAAAGTCAGGATAATTCACAATGTCAGAGATGTCTAGAGAAAGTATGTCGAGGTATATTTCAACAGAGGTGGCATCTATTTTACTCATATCGAAAGTTATGTTCGCACTTATATTCTCCTTGTCGGGAAGAGACGTGGGGTCTGCTTCCTTAAGAATCATGTACCCCTCTTTGCTCTTCCAGTCCTTACCTCCCCAATTTTTTACCTTCCATGTTACCTTTTTTCCATCTATGGAGACAGTACCACCATTCACTTCCTCAGGAGACATGTAATCAGGTACATTGAACACATAAGAGATGTTCCATGATGCTGGTGCAAAAAAGGTAAAGCTGTATCTTATTCTTCCACCCATGTCGAGAAGACCATTGACGAGATCACCTATGTTATCGATATCGCAGCCAAAGAAATCACTACCCAAAGAGATGTTTCCATCTATATAGAAGATCACTGGAGGATTATAGGGATCCTCATCTGCAGGTACATTCAAGCTAGATGCATCCTCGCGTGGTATGTCCAGATTTATTTTGCAACCCTTAAAGACTTTTCCTAAGATTTCCATAGAATAATCAAATACTTTTAATCTGAAAGCTGCGCCTTCCTCGTTGTATACTTCTCTTATCTCGTCAGCCCCATAGATCCTGTTGTACACGGTTATATTATGAACATCCAATCTCAATCTGATGTCTAGATAACTTCCATTCAAAAAACTAAACTCAAAAGAAGCGTCTATCCATGAAGTTGAGATCGACTCAGCCTTTACAGGAGTAATCGACAAAATGGACAAAGAGAAGACTATTAACAAGATACAGACTGTTGAAATTCCTCTCTTCACCACCATCCATCCAGTTAGAGGACAAATCAATATAAAAACCTTCTTATCGCCTTTATCGCTATATCATATTGGTGGCAACCCAAATATCATACTAGTCATTGTGATTGCAACCTTTATTGTCTCTAGCATACTAAAAGTAAACCACAATAAACTCTCTTACCGTAGACAAAATTATTAAAATTACCATTGATGATAATAAGGTGCGACAGCGATGAAAGATAATCGCACTAAGCAAATCAAAATCGTTGGATTGATGTCTATAATAATAGCAGTGCCAATCATTTATTTTGTACTCATACATGCCTACGAACCGATTGCATTTATAATTTCGAAAGGATTTACGGTGGGAGCTGCTTGTGGGATAATAATCGGAGCAACTGCTAGAGAAAGAATTAGAGGAAGCTTAGAAGGAAAGGAGATCCGGCTAGGCATAGCTCTTCTTGTTATCCTTTTCATTCTGGGATGGTTTTTCTACAGTGGTATATCTCTTGGCAGTGGCATTATCTACTATATCGTAGGTCTAGCTTGTGGTACATCATTTACATTACCAATTTTTTACTTAGTTATTGTGCGGAAGCAATAGAGAAACTTAACCCTACAGCTATTTTTTACATGCAACTAAATTTACAGCTTCGTACTTTCAAATAAACACCATCATAAGATGTGCATAAGGTTAACTAACTATATCTTCACAATTTTGTTCAATTTTTCATCACTCTCCCATTTTGCTTTGTATCTATAACTCATTTTCGTACGAAGAGCATCACAAAGAATAATCAGTACACTTTCATCGTCTTGAAGGACCTAAAAACCCCTATCAATCCTTTAACATTTGACAGAACATTCTGATCCTTTCTAAAGCTTATACCGAGATCTATCTTGCTGTGAGGAAAGCTATGTTCAATCAATTGTTTCAATATTTCGAGATCCAGATCCTTTGATACACTACCACCAAAGACTATTTCATGAGGGGATATTGTTACGATCAGAGAAGTGATGTAATCAGCTAGATTCGAATAATACCTTTCTCTCAATTCATCATCCAAAAATACAACTCTGGGATCTCCTTTACCCAATTCTTCCAAATATTTGCCAGACACGTATAATTCTGCACAGCCAGATCTTCCGCAGAAGCAGGCTTTACCAGATCTATCGAAAGATACGTGTCCTGCTTCAAAGAATCTGTTGATAAAATTTAGCCTTTTAAAATCCCAGTAATTCATATAAGATGCATTTATTCCTGTGCCAATAACGATTCCAAGCAAGGTCTTATCTCGATTCTCGCTTCTTCTGAAAAAGTTTGATGCATGGTAATATGTAAATGCTGGGGCATCATTGAGGACAAAATCAAAATCCAGGTACTTTCCGATAAGGAAAGGAAATCTCTTAGAGAAAACCCTAAATCTGGGTTTTTCATCTAACTCCATCCTAACTATTCCTGGAAATGTTGAGATGACTTTACCATCTATATCTTTTATCAAAGATACAAATCTGAAAAAGCTCTCCTCCTCTCCTATCAACCTAGTATCAAATATGCAGAATTTTTCTTCATAACTTATCTTTTTGAAATCGAACCAAAATCGACGCAAAAACTCCTCCATCTTCCTCTTACAGCTGAACCAAACCAAGGTTTTTGTCCCACCAATATCTAGGGCAATCACAAATCTCTGTAGGAGATGTACAAATAAATAATTACCCCAAAGTTTAATTGCATGCAAATCTTAACAGCCCAACATGAAAAACTACAGAATCAAAAATCCAGATTTGGCTAGCGAGGGGAAAAAACTGATTTACTGGGCGGAACAGCACATGCCAGTTCTGATGAAGATAA
>CAZGUO010000053.1:0-6243 GCA_964529185.1 uncultured Thermoplasmatales archaeon | reverse complement strand
AATTGCAAAGGTTTTCAACACTTCGATTGAGGACATCTTTCTGTTTGATGATGAACAGATGTGATAGATATGGGTTTTCAGGAACTTGTCTCGAGAAAGATCGGGGCATGGGTTAATCTCTTTACCCTTCCATTCTGGAAAACAAAATCATCTTCTATTCTTATTCCACCTATGCTCTTGAGATAGATACCTGGCTCTATGGTAAATACCACTCCGTCGAAAAACTTTTCTTTTGTACCCTTAGCCAAGCTAAATCCATCGTGAACCTCTAGACCTATGGTGTGACCGGTCGAGTGTATGAATTTACCTTTGAATGTCGTTTTTTCTATGAATTCAAAAACCCTCCTATGAACGGTTTCGAATCTGGTACCTCCTCTTATTGCCCTTTTTCCTATATCCTGTGCCTCCAGGACGGTTTCAAACATCCTCCTTACCTTGTCATCCGCCCTTCCGTAGACAAAACTTCTCGTTATATCAGATACATAACCTTCATATCTTGCACCAAAATCTAACAAAACGATTTCGTTTCGCTTCAGTTTTTTGTTTCCTGGAATGTGGTGAGGTATTGCGCTGTTTTTGCCAAAAGCGACTATGCTCTTAAAGGCTGTTTCGTCTCCACCATACTCTTTTACCAGAAAATCTATTTGGGAAGCTACTTCCCTTTCACTTATTCCTTCCCTCAGTATATTCAGCAACTCTTCAAAGACCTTCTCTGAGACTTTACAAGCCCTTTTGATCATCTTCAGCTCGTGGTCATCCTTTGTCAGTCTTGATAGAAGTATACCTTTGCTGATGTCTCTCAGCTTCCTTCCTCCAGTCCATCTTTTTATAAGCTTATAATCGTAAAAGCTGGTATATTTTGCATCGAACCCTATGACCGAGCAATCTCTAATCAGATTTTTTACCTCATCCTTTATCTTTTTTTGATTGTTCGCTATGAAAACCTCGATGTAATCTTTCTCAACCTTATCGAGGCCTGATGTGATCAGTTTTACACTTTTATCCTCTCTCCTGCATATAGCTATGGATCCCTCAAAGAATCCTCTGGTTAAGCCCGTTATATAAGAAAAGGTAGGATTTGGATTGGATCTTTTTATTGAGAGTATGCAGTCTATATCTTCACCAAGTAATGAGAATATCTTCTTAACTCTATCTCCGATTCTCAGCATCGCATGCCCTTTTCTGCAGGTTCCCCTCCAGTCTACTTTCTCTCGTATTTCTGTATCATCTCCTTGAGTTCCTGTAAACTTTCCTTTATACTGTTGAGTTCTTTCATCTTTTCCTCTTCAAGCTGTTTTATGATCTCTGATAGAGGGGTTGTGAGCCTATAAACATGTACGGGTCTTCCTTTTCCTTTCTTCTTCACATCTCTCTTTGTTGCCCATCCCCTCCTCCTTAGTTCCTGCATGGCAACACTAACCTCAGGTTGCCTTAGGTTTGCCCCCCTCTCAACGTCAGCTGATTTGCATTCTTCTACCTGCGATATGTAAATCAGGGTTTTTGCCAGATTTTTTGGTACACCTAACTCTGCAAACAATTCTACTACTTTCTCGTCGGACTCATCTAAAACAGGCTGTTTCTTTTGTTTCATTTTCTCCTCACCGATATTGAAATCATTCTGGCCTATTTATAATTTTCTTAATTTCTCTCCCAACCTATTTCTGCAATCTTATCTCCAATTTCATAAAGTCCTTTGCAACCATGGAGTTTTCAAAGATTTCTTTTGCCTCTCTTTCGATATCACTGTCTCTCATATATCTTGGACTTATATGAGTAAGAACCAGTTTCTTGACTTTCGCCTTCCTTGCAATCTCCGCCGCCTGGCGGGCTGTGCTATGACCATATTCAGTAGCAACATCTTCAAGATCTGAGAGAAAGGTGGAATCGTGGATGAGGAGGTCTGCATTCTCTGCGAACTTTACAACATTCTCGCATGGTCTGGTATCTCCACTGTAAACGATCTTTCTTCCGGGTCTCGGAGGACCAAGAACCATATCTGGAGTTATCACTCTACCGTCCCTCAGTTTTATGCTCTCTCCTCTCTGCAGTTTTCCGAAGAGTGGTCCCTCAGGTATGCCAAGCTCGAGAGCTCTTTTCTTGTTAAATCTTCCCGGTCTCATATCCTCTTCGAGAACATATCCAAGAGCTGGAACATTATGTCTAACTCTAAAAGGTTTCACGCTGTATCCTTCGAATCTTATCTCATCCCCTTCATCCACATCATGTCCTGTAATCTCGTATGCTGGCTTGAAGTAGCCGAGATTCTTTATTATCTCGACTATCCTGCTGGTTCCTTTTGGTCCATATATAGCTAAAGGTTCTTTTCTATCGTTGAGTTGCATCGTTTGTATCAATCCAGGAAGACCAAGAAAATGATCTCCATGGAAATGAGTGATGAATATGCTTTTTATCTGCATGTAGCTTAAGCTTGATCTCTGTATCTGCCTCTGCGTTCCTTCTCCGCAGTCGAAGAGTAAAATTTCTCCTCCTCTCTTTATGGCTATGGCTGATACGTTTCTCTTTACTGTGGGCCAGCTCCCGCCGGTTCCTAAGAATATCACATAAAGCTGCATCTTCTTTGGGTTATTCAGAAAAGAGATATAAACTATTTTGTGAAGATGCAAATGTACCTAATAAGGTTTCCGTGAACCCTGAATGGATGTATTTCAACGAGATTCATGTATTCGCAACCTATCTTTACCAGATCTACGCTTGGCACAGCACATACCAATCTTTTTCCGCTTCTCAAAACATCGGAGATTGAAGAAAAAGCTCTTCTGTAGAGTTTTTCCACAGGCTCCCTATTTGTTGTTGATGCCCTTCCATACGGAAAATCCGTAACCACCGCATCCACCTTACCAAATATTCCTATCTCTCCAACGTCTATGTTCTCTAGTTCATATTCTCTAATACCATAGTGCTCTAGATTCTGCTTACAACCATTCACTATCCAACCCTTTATATCGCTTCCAGCAACCTTTGCTCCAATAAGTCCAGCCTCTATCAGCATTCCTCCAGTTCCACAGAATGGATCTAGGAGTTTTTCTCCCGCTTTTACTTCCGATAGGTTAACCATACAGCGCGCCAGGCGCGGGTGCATTGATATTGGCAAAAAGAAAGGGCGATAATTTGCTTTTCTTTTTTCATACTGTTTTCTATCTATTTGGAACAGCCTTTTTCCCACGAACCAAATCTCATCTGACAGGAGAAGCCTTATCTCTGTATCTGGGTTTTCCAGATCCACTTTGTGGTTGACAGCATATATTTCTCCAAGTTTTCTTTCTAGGTGGGTTGATTTTAATCTTTGATTACTCCTATTTTCACATCTGATTCTGAAGCTTCCCTCTATACATACATCAATATCTCTTGTTCTATCGAGTAAATCGTTCAGAGATGGATTTGCTGAGAAGAGATACATATTTATGAAATGGGTCAGAGATAATCTTTTGGATATCTGCTCGAGACCTCTTTCGTTTTTGATGTCTGTCAGCAAAAAGCTACCGAACACGTCTAGATATGTATTCTCTATGCCCTCGCTTCTCAGGCAATGCAAGATTTCAGAGGGGGGAAGAGAAGGATGCTCTCCAGATAACTCAAACACCACTTTCATGGATTCCTTCATTCCGTGATATCATGATACTGGCATGCTCGGTAATATTTACATATCAGGTGATGTAGTGTTATTTCACCTATCAATCTCCCATTGTCATCTACAACAGCCAGCCTTCTGATTCTGTACTTCTTCATCCTGAGTAATATATCATGTATCCTTTCGTCCGCCTTGCAGGTTACAGGTCTTTTGGACATGAGCTCTTCAGCTTTTGATACTATACCAAACTGTAAGGATCTCAGATCTGGCTTACCAAACATATATGGGGGGAGGTGAGGCGGAGAAAGCAGAGATAGTAGATCATGCTCGGTTATAACGCCTATCAATCTCATATCTTTTTTATTGTCAACAACCCAGACGTGGTTTTTTCCGCTTACTATAGATAGGACTGTAGCTATATCTGTATCTTTGTCTACAACTGGAAGGTCCCAGGTTCTTTTATCCATTAGATCCTTGACCTTCAGGTTGTAAAACTCCTTTATCAGTCTCTCTTTTCTCGTTTTTACCATTGATTGTGAGAAAATACTATGTCGTATTTAAATTGTTGTGGCATTTCTTCCGAAACTTATTTTAATGATGATGAGCATACTTGAATCTGCAAAGGGGTAGAAACAAAAGGAGCAAAGAGACTCTTTTTGTTTCTATTCTTTTGCAAAAGTCCAGACCTCCAGGTCTGAGGAGGTGAGTAAGTGAAAGGAGTAGTGAAGTGGTACAACCCAAGGAAAGGTTACGGCTTTATACAGGGAGAGGACGGAAAAGACGTATTCCTGCATAGAACCGAGATACCATTTGGAACATACCTCAAGGAAGGCGATGCAGTGGAGTACGAAGTAGAAAATGCACCAAAGGGTCCAAAGGCAGTTCACGTGAAAAAGCTGTAGTTATGGTGCGGGTTCTTTTCCTCTTCTAAGTTAAAGTTTATATCTTGTTTTATTTTCTCTAAATGTCAATGACTTTGAGCTATGTAGGTAAAAATCTCAAGGCTTTCTGGGAATTGACAAGATTAGATCATGGATTGATGTTGGGTATAGCAATACTGGTTGGAGCAGTGATCTCGAGTAAAGATTTTTTTCATCAACCCGCAAAACTATTCTTTGCGTTCTTAACGGCTCTATTCTTACAGATGAGTACATTCTCTCTGAACGATTACCTGGATCTTGAAATAGATAAGAGGAATAGAAGGGTGGATAGACCTCTGGTTAGAGGTGATCTCAAACCGAAAGATGCCCTCATTATCTCGATGGTGCTTTTTCCATTGGGGATAGCATTCTCAATATTTGTTAATCCAATCTGTTTTATTATAGCCTTAGTTAGCGGTTTGCTAGGTGTTGCTTATGATTTCAAAATGAAAAAGATTAAGTATGTTGGCAATCTCTACATTGCGTATACAACCGCCATACCATTCATTTTCGGATCTTTATCTGTATCATCTCTCCATTATGCAGTTATCGTTTTGGCTATGATAGCATTTATTGCAAGCCTTGGAAGAGAGATGATGAAAGACATCATGGATATTGATGGAGACAGGGCTGAGGGAGTAAAATCTATCCCGATGTATCTGGGAGAAAGAAAAACTTGTCTGATAATCTCTCTTCTCTACATGCTGGCTGTTCTGCTTAGCTTACTGCCATTTCTATTTTTCAAGGATACAATGTTTTATCTCAACCACCTTTATCTATGTCTTATCCTGTTAACAGATGGTATTTTCATTTACCTCTCCATAAGACATATTATGAAGATGGAACATCCTTTTGAGAGATATAGAATGATATCTTTAGCAGGTATGATGATGGGACTATTTGCTTTCCTCTTAGGTGGAATCTTAAAGCTGTAGAAGATTTGGAGTATTCTCTGTAATCCAGAGGTGCGGTAGGAACTAGATAAGATAATCTACTATGGAGAAAAGTATATCTCCATAGGTGTAAGCCAGTACAAAGCCTATGAGTAGAGGGATCATAAACGGAACTTTTGGTGTCACCCAAATTCTCTTCAGACCATGCTCCTCCAATTCTTTTAGATGTTCTGAGGTATCAAAATCCTCTGGCATGATCACCAGTTTCCTTTTCCCATCAACTATCTTTTCGAGTGGCCAAACAAATCTTTTCCTAGCTTCTTCTATGTCCATCTTGTAGCCAAGAAGGGCGAAGGGAAACTCAACCTCTCTTTTGATAGCATTGTATAGTAGAAAGGAAGGGGGAATTAGCAAGAATATTACTATGGAGTTGGAAAAGATGGTCCATGGGAATGGCATCATGGAAGGGTGTTGAGGAAAATTAAAAAGCGATGGCCAGAAGGGGCACAGGATTGCTAGAGACATTATTGCTTTTGCGTCTGCGCCGCCAAATATCAATCCTATGTAAAAGAGTATGTAAACCACGATCATTATTATTGGTATGAAAGCGAGGTAAAGAAGGTTTTGTATGTTTCCGGTTATGAACTGGATTATAAGAAGTACTGCCCCTGTTGAACCCATAATTATCCACAAAATGTTTGGTGCGGTTCTTGTTTTCAGGTCAGTGTAGCATGCATAGCCCAAAATTATGGTACCTACAGCTAGTCTTATGATATCAAGCGTAGTTGATATATCCATGGTTTTCGGTATGCGATTTTTGTTTTAGTACTTTTGGCAGGTC
>CAZGUO010000052.1:0-6287 GCA_964529185.1 uncultured Thermoplasmatales archaeon | reverse complement strand
ATCTCTGGTCTTCCTCGGAGCCATCGGATACAAAAACGCTCTCTGGGTCACAGAGATCAAGATACTTTGCGATAAATTTGTGAAGATGTGGATTCTCTATTGCCATCAGCTTCTCGTAACCCTTTCTGTCTAGTCTGTCTTCCAATATCGATAAATAATCCTTTCCCATTCTACCAACCTTCTTCGATGGATGGAGGTTGTAATTCGATTCTCGTATATAAATTTGAGTTGACCAAAGTAGATGATACGCAATATATCGAGATTCTAATTGGATCTTCTAATCTTCCTTCTTCCCATTACGAAGTTATAGACCGTTCTCCTCAAATCGAGGAAAGCGTTTGCAGATTCAAATGGCTTGAAACAACGCACCACTTTGTACTCTTCAATTGAACTAAAATAGACTGCCCAATTATCCTTGAAAGTTTTAGAGAAATTTGATCTAATGAAATAAACTTCTAACCCACCTGCAAAAATAAGCTATTACTCCACCTATAACACTTAAGGGTACAGCACTACTAAAAAGTAAAGTGTTGGGCCCGATTCGGCTGAGGAATACGATAGGATTTAATAACCATACAAACAGACCTGTAATGGCACTTGTAAATAACGCATTCTTAGCATTTTCACTTTTTTCAACGAATACGGCTACAGCTCCACCTATTAATCCGCTAAGTGGAAAGGAAAAGAGCATAGCAGGCAAGCCCGGAGATTCAGTAATTCCATATCCCTTCACAATAATGTCGGTAAAAATTACAAGAAAGATATAAAATGATATTATCCCTGCAGCCGTACCCGCTATTATTCCTTTCAGCCTAGGTTCCATCTTGTCATATCTCATTTTTCTCTATCCTTTTAAAAAGTAGCGTATCTTAATATAGCCTTTCGATTTATTTTTCCTAATTCAATGAAAAGGATGGAAGGCGAAACAAAATGGTTGAATAAGGGTTGTTATAGGGTATGCGTTATTTCGGGAAGGGATTTATCAAAAAATCGAAATCTCAATCTGTAGCTATTGCATACCGTAGGAATGCAATGGACAAGCTTACACATTCTGGAAAGAAACTTTTTCAAATGCTTTCCTGTAACATTCTCTCTTTTTTATCGTCCATGAAAACGATTTTCTCCATACTGCATTTAATATAGGGTCTCTCAATATATCACTCTAAGGAGATATTGTTGGGAAGAAATCGTAGATATGGACTCGTGGGGATTCGAACCCCAGGCCTCCCCCATGCCAAGGGGGCGATCTACCGCTGATCTACGAGCCCATCTCCATACAGTATTAAAGAAAAGGGGAAAATAAAATTTATGGATTTATTCCAATCTGGACTGGAACATTAAGGATCGTGGGATGTAATCTGTAACAAACCATGAATATGCTCTATTTCAGATGAATTAAATGATAATTTGAGGATCTCGGCGTTTTAGAATTGTATCACAGAGTAGCATAACCGAGAGTTTTTAAAACTTATTTGTATTTCCTAATCGAAACATTCCTGGACATTTGGGTGAAATCATGGTTCGCGATAGGACTAAAAAACGAAGAGGATCCAGAACCCATGGAAGAGGAAAAAAAGCAGGAAGAGGAGCTGGACTTAGAGGAGGTAGAGGCAATGCTGGATTGCATAAACATAAGTATACCTATGTTTTGAAATACATGAGAGATCACTTTGGTGGAAGAGGGTTCAAGAGGGGGTTTGACAAGAGGGAGATAAAGGTTATAAATGTTGGAGACATAGAGAGGTTGTTCCCCAACAAAGAAGAGATAAATCTGAAAGAAGAGGGGTTTGATAAGTTACTTGGGAAAGGAGATATAAATTCCAAGGTAAGGATCATGGTTCCAAGAGCCACTGAAAGAGCAATCAAGAAGATTGAGGAGAAAGGAGGAGAAGTTATAATTATAGAGTGATCGTATGGCAGAGGAAAAGGGAAAGAGCAAACTCTTTGTTCTCAAACCTATTATAGAAAGATGGCCGGCCGTAGCCAGACCTGAGGGTTATGTTCCTTTCAAAACAAAGCTGTTCTGGACAGTTTTATGTCTTGTAATTTACTACATTCTCACCCAAATCACAATATATGGATTGAGAAAAGACTACATAGACATGTTTGCTGGCTTCAGGGCGGTGATGGCGGGAGCGAGCGGTAGTCTTGTTCATCTTGGAATAGGGCCGATAGTTACAGCATCTATTATACTGCAACTCTTTGTCGGTGCAAAGATAATCAATCTAGATTTAACGAAGAGTGAAGACAAGATGATATATCAAGGTTTTCAGAAGATATTGATCATTATCATGATATTTGTAGAGGCGATACCTCAGGTCTTTGGTTATCTACAGCCGGATAAAGCATTTATCGGAGAAGTTGGTCTTGGCATGGCAAGAACTCTGATTATCCTACAGCTTTTCATGGGCGCCCTGATAGTCTATCTTATGGATGAATTGATATCAAAATGGGGGATAGGTTCTGGAGTTTCTCTCTTTATAGCAGCTGGAGTTTCAGAAGCCATAGTTACGGGCCTTGTGAACTGGTTACCTTCGAATTCAAATCTACCTTTAAGTGTAAGTAATCCTCCAGCTGGATTAATACCTGGAGCGTATTATATCGCATCTCACTATACTGTAGGGGGTCTGGTTGAGAGAGGGTTTGGTGAAATCTTTATATTCCATCCAAACTCCATAGTTGCACTGTTAGGTACTCTCACGATATTCTTCTTCGTTGTTTATGCTGAGTCAAGCAGAATAGAATTGCCTCTCGCCCATGGGCTTGCTAGGGGTGCTAGAGGTAGATATCCTATAAGGTTGATATACGCATCAAATATCCCAGTGATCCTGATGTCGGCTCTTCTTGCAAACATAAACATGTTTGCCTTGATATTTTATACTCATCCAGATATTCCTCTTCTAGGTGGAAAGTGGTGGCTGGGAGCGTATCCTCCACAGCATTCTAGACCTACTATGGGTGCTGTCTGGTATTTGTCTCCTCTCAACGGCGTAACCGGCTGGCTTTTGCCAATGCTTGGATTTAGAGTAACTGGCGATACTCATGCTCCTTGGCAACACGCTTTACATTTCATTATTTACCTCACCCTCTACATCTTTGGATCCATCCTGTTTGCAAAATTCTGGATAGAAACCACAGATATGGGTCCAGCAGCCATAGCGAGACAGATTCAGCAATCAGACATGCACATACCTGGATTCAGGAGAGATCCAAGAATATTAAGGAAGATTTTGGAGAGATACATTCCGGCTGTCACCGTAATAGGTGGTGCTACCGTAGGAGCCTTGGCAGCTTTTGCTGATGCCATAGGTACCATAGGGAGGACATCTGGTACCGGGGTTTTGTTAATGGTGGGGATTCTCATAAGATTGTATGAAGATCTGGCAAGGGAGCAAGCGATGGATATGCATCCGGTATTGAGACAGTTCTTTGGTAAAGGGTAGGTGATATAATGGGAGTGATTGTGGTTACAGGTATACCTGGTGTAGGGAAAACAACGGTTATGCAAAAAGCTGCGGAAGGTATGGATATCAAATTTGTAACCTTTGGTACCGTGATGATAGAGATAGCAAAGAAGCTGGGATGGGCGAATGATAGGGATGAGATGAGAAAATTACCTTTAGAAAAGCAGAGAGAGTTGCAGATAAAGACTGCTGAGGAAGTTGCAAAGATGGGAAATGTGATAGTCGATACCCACTGTACAATAAAGACTCCTCAGGGATACATGCCTGGCCTGCCGGAGTGGGTTATAACCAGATTGAAGCCAAAAACCATAGTTATAGTTGAGGCTGATCCTGAAGAGATATACAAAAGAAGGGAGAAAGACAAAACGAGAAAAAGGGATCCAGATACCATAGAAGAAATAGCAGAGCATCAACAGATAAACAGAGCCATAGCAATGGCCTACGCTGCTCTAACTGGTGCAACTGTAAAGATAGTTTACAATCACGATAATGCATTGGATGAGGCTGTTAAACAGGCAGAGCCTGTGTTGAAGGGGTTATATGAAGAGTAAGGATCAACAACCAAGTACTGCTGGCTTCATGCTCCCATTCTTAATTCTATTTCTGGTGATGATAATTATAATGAATCCTGGGATAAGGGCAGCTATTGCCTTAGGTATGGATTCTATCTTTTACCCATTGATCGGTTTCAACGCAAGCTATCCTGTTTTAACAATAGCAATAGCGGGAATAATTATGATAACCTTGAGCTCGATATTCACAAACATATTTACAGACTGGAAAGCTTTAGCAAGAGCTCAAGAGATAACCAAGTACTACCAGGAGGAACTTTCGAAAGCCAGAAAGAAAAATGATACCGAGAGAATAAAACAGCTCATGAAGCTTCAATCAAAGATCTTGCAGTTGCAGAGCCAATCAAGTGCAGGCATGAGCAAACAGATGATATTTGTTATGATATTCATAACACCTATCTTCATATGGCTGATGCATTTCTTACAAAGGGTTCCATATCTCTACTTCACAACTCCCTGGGCTGATTATGTGCCATTTACTGGTAGAAGTTTTGTGATAATCTCGAACTGGTTCCTCTTCTATCTGGTATTCTCCACGGTTATTGGACAGGTTATCAGGCAAATTTTGAAGTACTTGAAAGTCTCCCGTGAGTGGCAAAGGATAAAAGCAGAAAAGGCTTCTACAGGTTGAATGGCTACTATAACTATAAGTGGTCCACCAGGATCAGGTACCACAACCATATCAAAGTTACTTAGTAAAAGATTGAAGCTCCCTCATGTTTACGCTGGTGAAATTTTCAGAAAGGAAGCTGAGAAAAGAGGGATGACTCTTTCTGATTTTAGTAAATACTGTGAAGAGCATCCAGAGATTGATAAAGAATTGGATGATCACCAAGTTAGAATACTCAAAAAAGGTAACGTGATTCTGGAGGGTAGATTATCTGGGTGGTTGGCTCATCTCAATAATATCCCTGCATTCAAGATTTTGCTTAAGGCTGATAGAGAGACTAGGTTGAACAGAATAATGAAGAGGGAGGGGGGAGATAGGGAGAAGAGGAGGAAAGAGATGGTAGAAAGGGAACAGAGCGAAGCGAGGAGGTACAGAGAATTCTATGGAATTGATATAAACGATGAATCGATATATGATCTGATCATAGATACAAGTGAAAAGACCCCAGATGAGATAGTCAACATAATACTAAATTCTTTGAAGGGAAAACATGGATAGAATCTTGCCATCATGCAAAAAGAGAAGAAGATTCATCAGAGCGTTTGGAAAGACAAACCCTCTTTATGGTAAAAGACCAGAGGAGAGAAGTGTGGAAGAATTACTGGATATGGGAATGATAAATCTCGATAAACCATCTGGACCAACATCTCATCAAGTTGTTGCATGGGTTAGGGATATACTCAACGCAAAGAGAGTAGGTCATGGAGGAACTCTAGATCCAAGAGTTACAGGTGTTTTGCCTGTTGCGGTAAACAGAGGTACAAAGGTATTGAAAGTGCTGCTCACAGCTGGAAAAGAATATGTGGGTATAATGAGGTTGCACAGAGATGTTGATGAAGATCTCCTCAAGTCGACATTTAGGAAGTTTGTGGGAGATATCTACCAGATTCCTCCTGTGAAATCCGCTGTCAAGAGGGTTAAGAGAAAGAGAAGGATATACTATCTTGACATCTTGGAATTTGAAGGTAGAGATGTTCTGTTCCGCGTTGGCTGTGAAGCTGGAACCTATATAAGAACATTGTGCGTAGATATAGGCAAGAAGTTGGGAGTGGGCGCTCATCTGCAGGAATTGAGAAGGACAAAGGTTGGTACCATAGATGAGAAAGACAGCGTGATCCTTCAGGATCTGAAAGATGCTTATGAGATGTGGAAAGAGGATGGATACGAAGAAGAGATAAGGAGGTGTATAAAGCCTATAGAGAGGATGCTGGACCATCTGCCAAAGGTTGTGATTAGAGACTCTGCTGTGGATGCTCTCTGTCATGGAGCAAGTCTAACGTTACCTGGTGTCTTAGAGGTTGATTCAGATATAAAGAGAGGAGATACGGTCGCTGTAATCACTCTAAAAGGAGAGGCTGTTATGGTGGGCAGAGCAAATATGAGTACAGAGGAGATGTTGCAGAAGGATAAAGGGGTTTGTGTGATACCTGAAAGAGTGATAATGGATCGAGGAGTGTACCCGCCTCTCTGGAAAAAAGGTTAAAACCTCTATGTCATTTTCTTTACTTCCCCGCCGAGGTAGCCTAGTCCGGTAAGGCGCAGGCCTGGAGAGCCTGTGGGCAATTCTGCCCTCGGGAGTTC
>CAZGUO010000051.1:0-6408 GCA_964529185.1 uncultured Thermoplasmatales archaeon | reverse complement strand
ATTCGAAAAGTTTGTTGACGATATGTGGGAGAGATTCAGGAAAGAGTTTGGCTAGCTTAAAAATCTATATAAAGGATTTTTCTCTTACTTATAAAAAAGGAGCGGTTAAAGGGCTATGAAAGGAGATAGTGATAGACCGCCTAATAGAATGCTAAGCGTAGATACTTTAAGGCAGGGATGCTATGGAGATGGTAAAGAAGATTCCGATCTCTATTCCAGCCATCTCCATAGCTCGGAGTATATTTGGTAGAGATTTTTTTGAAAGTTTATTCTCATTGTTTTTATGCACCATCGGAGATCTGATTACCGGGATTGTAATAGGTACTTTCACTGGATATCTAAAAATGCTTCCCGCTCTATTAATACTTATCCCTCCCACTATTGATATGAGAGGAAACATCTTTGCATCTTTAGGGTCTAGATTAGGCACCTATCTCCATACTGGAGAAATAGAACCCAGTTTCAGAATAAACCCGATACTATCTCAAAATATAAGCTCATCCCTCGCTCTCACAGGATTCACCAGCATTTTTCTAGGTTTTCTATCTACTATAGTTGCTAACATTATGGGAATGCCTGCAACCTTTCAAGATCTGATTTTGATATCGATAATAGCGGGCGTATTATCAGCTATAGTGATGCTCCTCCTCACATTCCTAGTAGCTTTCCTTTCTTTTAAAAGAGGTTGGGATCCAGATAATACTTCTGCTCCCATTGTAACACTTATAGGGGATATGGTTACCCTTCCCTTCATGTTTCTATCCATGTTGCCCGTGATGAGCATGAGAGGTTTTGCAAAAGACATCTTGGTTGCTGTTTCAGTTATCTTGATTCTAATTTTACCTCTCATATATTCTGATAAGAACAAAAGGATCTACTCAAGAATAATCAAAGAAAGCTTGCCAATACTTTTATTATGCGGAATGCTGGGTGTGCTTTCAGGATCAACCCTCACATCTAGGATAGAAGATTTTATCGCAATCCCCGGTCTCCTAATTCTGATACCTCCCTTTCTTGAGGACGGCGGCGCGCTTGGAGGTATTCTCGCATCGAAACTGTCATCTATGCTACATCTAGGTAGCCTAGACTGTGAGAAGCCATTTTCAAGGGATGTTGGAAAACTGTTTGCTCTCTCTCATCTCCTCTCGATATTTGTATTCTCCATGGTCGCAATATTTGGGTACATTTCGGCACACTTCTTGAATATCCAAACCCTCCCATTTACAGATATCTTGATCGTTTCTATATTGGCTGGAGAAATTCTAACTCTCATTGTGAATCTCGTTACATACTATACAGCTATACTCTCGTTCAAAAGGGGGATAGATCCGGATAATGTCACGATTCCCATAATAACAAGTGTGATAGATCTGGTGGGATCTGTATGTTTGGTTGGTGTTCTTGTGATGCTGGGAATGATATAAAAAAGTAGAAAAAGTATTGGATTATTAAGAGAGGTTAAGAAATGAGAAAGCTGGGTATACTGGGAAGATTGCAGAAGACCCCTAAATGGAGGCAGGTCGAATTCGAAGAGGTTGAATATAAAGCCTTATCCATAAAAGACATCCTGGTAGAGATGAAAAACATCTCCGAGTTAATAATAGATCTAGCGTATTCCTCTCTCATTTTTCAAGATGAGGAGATTGCCGAAGAAGTGAAATATCTGGAAGCCAGGATGGATCACCTCAACTACGAGATAAGATTGATAGCGATGATGGCCGCAAGAACCAAAGAGGATGCTGAAAAACTATCCGGCATACTGCAGATAGCTGAGGCTGCAGAATCCTTATCAAACGCCGCCGGAGACATAGTCAAGATCCTCTCTCTAGGTAAAGATAAGATAAAGTTTTTATCAAGGATACTGAAGGAAGCAGAAGAAAAGATATTCAGGATAAAGATACCAAGCGATTCTCCGGCCAAGGATAGGAGTATAGGAGATCTAAGAGTGGAGACCGAGACGGGAATAAAGATCATTGCTATAAGGAGGAAGGATTACTGGATATACGATCCTGGTAGTCATACTGTATTGAAAGAAGGCGATACATTGATCCTTAGAGGAGATGAGGAGGGCTACAAAAATCTCAGAGACTTCATAAAGGGCAAAAGGAGGGATCTAGATTGAAAGAGATAGATCTTGAAGATCTAATACTAGAAGTTAAAGACAAATCAGAGCTGATGATAGATTTAGCCTACTCATCCCTACTCTACGATAATAGAAGGATAGCCCAGGAGGTATACGATCTTGAAGAGTATGTTGACTCTTTACACCAAACCATCTATAGAATAATCCTTAATGATCTAAAGAAAGGAGAGATAGATGTAGACGAGGCTCTCGTGCTTCTCAGATTGGTAGATTCTGGAGAGCAGATAGCAGATGCTGCTCAAGAGATAGCAGATGTTGAATTGAGAGATGTCGAGCTTCATCCAATCATAAAAGATAGCATAAAAGAATCAGATACCGTATTTACGAGAGTAGAGGTATCTGAAAGCTCTATACTATGTAACAAGACCTTAGGAGAGATAAAATTAGCGAGTGAGACCGGCATGACAGTAATAGCTATAAGAAGAGGGAATAAATGGAAGTACGGGCCGGATGGCGACACAAAGATACTGGCTGGAGATGTTCTCTTTGCTAAAGGTCCACCTGATGGAGAGAAGATACTCATCGATATAGCTTCAGGTAAAAGGAAAGAGATCTAATCTATGGCTCTGGCTCCGTAAGAGTCTATTCTCGCCCTATACACCTTTCCAAAGCTAGACAATATATCTTCAAGCATCTCTGTTTCTCCTATTGCAAATATCGAGTTTCCTATCATGCACATGGAAGCTTTACCATAATTATTTGCCATATCAATCGCCTTTTCTATCCTCTCGTTTGCTAGACCTACATATCTCGTAAATTCTTGAGATAGAGAGAGAAGATTTTCTATAGACGGATTCTCCAGTAGAGAGTTTACACAGTATTTTCCCTTTATGCTTATCCTCCTTAGAAGATCCTCTCTTTTTAGCACATCCGCTGTAGCCAACCTATCTCCAACCACGCATAGAATTACTTCAAAATCTCCAGGGATATGCTCTATCATCCCCCATGGAGGTAGACCGGGACTTTTTCTCACCTCTATCCCACCAAATGCCTGAGCTATAACATCTCCTAATCCAGTTCTACATATAACCTCAGCTGTATGAGCAACCTTAATGGCGGTTATCCTATCTATACCAAAAATACTAGAGAGAGCCAAGCTTGCACCCAGAGCTCCGGCGCCACTCATCCCGAATCCCTGAGAAGAAGGAAGATCTTGATACACCTCTATTCTGATCTTGAAAGGTTCTCTTCCTATAATGTTCTTAACAGCGGTTAACGTTGTGAAAGCTTCTTGTTTTTTACCGTTTATAAAGATCTCTATACTCTGCGATCTGGATCTAGAGACAAATGCTTTAACTTTCAGACCCAAACTTGTACAAAAACCAGCACCTCTCGATCCGGATCTGAGAGGATCTTTATCGTAGTATGGATCAAAGAAGGTCGTTATGTGTGCTGGTACAAAGATAGTGGGGCTCTCTTCCATTTTAACTCACCATAGCATCTACGATATATCTAGCTAATTCCCTTTTATTCCCGCTCACTTTCTTCATTTTTTCCTTCTTGAATATCCATATTGTCGTTTTATCTTTACCAAAAGATGTCAGCAAGTTTCCAACAACTATGCGATATTTCTTTGATAAATCCTTACACTCATCAAGCAATTCGCTTTCCCTCTCCTCAGCTTTAAACGCCACTATTCTTTCTCCTCCACACAATTTGGAAATCTCATTCAATATGTTGGGGGCTGTATCCATATCTACCGTTAATCCCTTTATACCTGAAGGTATTTTCCCCTCTATACTCCTAGGAACATAGTTGGAGAGAGCGGCACATACCACTATAAAATCAAACCTTTTGATATCCTTTATCATATCTAGAAGATCGTTGACACTCTCAAAATCTCTCGTTTTTATGTAGGGTGGTATCTTCTCTTTTATCCAGCCATGCCATAACTCAACATCTGCTCCCCTCTCAAAAGCCTCTCGTGCAAGCTCTATGGAAAACTTTCCAGAACTTCTATTTGTCAAAACCCTTATCTCATCTATCTTCTCTGCGCTTGCTCCACCTATAATAAGAACACTTTTACCCTTTAGATCTTTCTTACCAACCAATCTTATAGCATTTGCGATTATCGTCTCTCTATCTGCTATCTTTGCCCTATTACCCTCGATTCTGGGTTTCAGAACTTTGCAGCCCAATCTTTCAAGCTCTTTAATGTTCTTTTTCACTGCTCCATCTCTCATTAAAGATAGATGCATAGCAGGTACCACGATCACAGGTATACCACTGCCAAGAGCAGTGGTTACGCATGTGGTAACAGAGTTATCCGCTATCCCCAAAGCAATTTTTGATATTGTATTTGCTGTACATGGTGAAACTATAACCAAATCACAATCACTACACAATGTGATATGCTCTGTTCGGCCTGTTAATTCTAAGATAGGTTTCCTACCGGAAGCAAATTCCATAAGATCTGGATGTATCAATCTAGTTGAGGATTCAGTCATGAAAACATTTACTTCGGCACCATGTCTTATCAAATCTCTGCAAAGGTAAAAGGATTCAACACATGCTACACTACCAGTCAAGCAGAGACAGATTTTCTTATCTCTGAGCTTCGCACCCCTCTCAAACCTTATCTCCTCAGACGGATGCATACCTTATCTCACTACCATCACGGAGCAGTACGCGTGTCTAACAACCTTGTCTGTAACACTTCCGATAAGAAACCTCCCCTCTCTTCCATATCCCTTGTAACCCACAACTATCAAATCGCAAGCTTTGCTTTTTGCTGTAACCAATATCTCATCGGCAGGATCTCCCGTCTCTACAACAGTCTCCACCTTTGCAACCTTATTTTCTATCTTCTTTGCAGCCTCTCTCAATGTTTCCTCAGCTCTTTCCTTGAAAGAACTGTCCTTTGCTACCGAGCTGAGATCAATAGTTGGTAATAGCATCTTTGTGAATGTCGACGATAATAGCTCTGCAGGAATAACTGTCAAAAGTACAACCTCATCTCCACTCTTCACTATTTTACTAACGAGCTCCACAGCCTTCTTCGAAGAGTCTGATCCGTCATATGCTATCAAGATTTTCATATTCTGCGAAATAGAGTACCAATCTAAATACTTTGTTATTTTGTTATCATGTCTATAAACTCTGAAAGAGGTAACCCTTCATTCCACTTCATAACTAGGTTTTGATCCTTTGTGAGTTTGAGTTTTGGCAACCTATCATGTATTTCCTTCGCTTTTCCTTCAAGTCCGTCCACATCAAGAGTAAATAATCTCCACGCATCCCCTCTTCGATTTTTTAATCTGAAAGCGTATATCGGCAAGACTTTAGCCTTTTCACACTCTTCTTTAATATGTTCGGCTTGCCTCTGCAGTTTCCCCTTCATGCTACTGAAATGAATCCTATCAGATACGCTTGACTTAATCTCTATAAGCATGGAGATATCGTCCCTCACCGCCACAAGATCGATTCCCAGCGAGCCAGCCGCTCTTATTGTAATGAAAGGTCTCTTAAGTATCTTCGAATACTTTCTTTTTTCATCCTCGGAGCACGATCTCGTTACAATCTCGAGGATCTCTTCATCCCCTCTGAGTATCGATCTTAGTTCCCTCTCGTAATTACTGCCAGTCATCCACTTTCACTAATAAAAAAAGTATTTTAATGGTTTTCCAGATATTAAGGTGAGATGAGAAGAGACCTTCTAGTAAAGGAAGCGATGAGAACAAGGATCCTAACATGTTCTCCTTCAGATACAGTAAAAAAGGTAGCTAAATGCATGAGAAAGAACAAGGTGGGAAGTAGTATTATCATGAGCAAGAAAAAGCCTATAGGGATAGTGACCGAGAGCGACATTCTTGAGAAGGTGGTGGCTGAGGGAAAAGATGCCAATAAAGTTAGGGTGGAGGAAATCATGAGTACACCTTTGATAACTATAGATCCTTATGTAACAATAGAAGATGCGATGAAGATAATGAGCAAACACAACATAAGGAGATTACCAGTTGTTGATAAGGGAAAACTTATAGGCATCGTTACCGAGAAAGACCTTTTCAGAATTTCCCCAACACTCATAGAAATAAGCAAGGAATGGAGTCTGATCGAAGGGGCTTTGCCGGTGACATCTTCTCAGATATCTGTATCTGGGAAATGTGAGGGATGCGGAAGACTATCAACAGATCTCATTGAAGTTGATGGTAGATTTTTGTGTGAGGACTGTAGAGAGAAGTAAAGGAGGGTCTTTGAAATGGAGGGGTTAAAGGTTAGAGATGTGATGACAGAGGATGTTATATGGGTGGATAAAAGCGCATCTC